>JBGTIL010000491.1:0-8717 GCA_041745695.1 Chitinophagaceae bacterium
TTTTGAAGCGCTGATTGAGCAAATGCATCACCAGCTGATAAAAGACAGTTTGCCAGGTTCAGACCTGGCATCGATTGACATTTGGGTTGTGTAATATCTATCAGCGCTTGCTCAGATTTTCTTAAGCCTGACATTACGAAATTCTACTTTCATCGGTGGGCCTACATGAACCTGCACGCCGAGCAATCCGGATGATTTCGCATTGACCTTATCATTGTCTGTTACCTGGCTCATCAAAACACCATTAACATAGTGCTGCAACTTTTTACCCTTTACAATTAAATGCACCTTATTCCAGTCTTCCGTCTTGATCCCCTTTTTTAAGGAATCGATGTTACCTAAACTGCCAGTTACATTTCTATTTAACCAGGCGTTGTTCTTTATATGATCTTTCAACGCAGCAGATGAATTTTCAGATGGATTAACAGTCACAATCTCTCCCCGGTATGCCAGGGTAGTACGCGCCCTTTCTTCATAATTTTGACCAGTATAGCGGTTGGCGCCGTCTATATCTGCCTGGTATCCCTTTAGAGCATGGGGAACATCTGATACGGGTAAGCTGCGGTAGTTGATACCACTATTGCCGGCTCCTGTAATTTTAAACTCCAGGGTTAATTCGAAATCGGATAGCCTGCCTCCCTGCCAGATGATGAATGAATTTGTTTTTAAAACTGTAGCAGGTGTTATCTCTCCCACTAAATTACCGTTCTCTACTCTCCAGTAGGTTGTATCTCCCTTCCAGCCATTGAGGGTTTTACCATCGAATATGGGTACAAAGCCTTTGTTGCTCTTGCTGCTTTGCGCGAATGTTTTATAGCCCCCTGATATCATCGCTCCCGCAAATAAAAATCCCATTAGCATCCTCGATGCAATTACTGCCGAACCGCTTTGTAGGGGCTTCTGAATATGCTCTGTATGTGCCTGCGTTCTGCTCATGTTATTTGGGATTGAAAAAAATTATAGCTTGTGTTTTGCGCTCATTTGCCTGATAAATTCAAAGCCCTTTTCTGCAATATCCCAGGGCTTGGAATATTCCCTCCAAACACCAATAGAATTGGCAAAAGCCGGATCGTTACGGGAGAAGGCTTCGATAGTGAGCCAGCCCCCGTAATTGATTTTTGCCAGGCTTGAAAAAGCTTCATCAAAATTCACATGGCCGTCGCCAGGTGTACCCCGGTCGTTTTCACTGATATGCACATGCGCAAGCAACGGGGCGATGGTGGAGATGGCTTCACTGAATTTTTTTTCTTCAATGTTCGCATGATGGGTATCAAACATGGCTTTTACGTTGGGATGGTCGGCTGTTTTTACCAGCAGGGTTAGTTGCTCCATGGTATTGCATAAGTAACATTCAAAGCGGTTGAGCGCTTCCAAAGCAAGGGTAATATCTGCCTGGGCAGCATACTCGCCGGCGGCACGCAATACTTCACCACTCCACTGATACTCCCGGTCTTCCGGCGCCCGCTTCGCAAAGCTGGCATGTGCCGAATGGAAAGGGCCACTTAATATTTTAGCGTTTAGATCATGTGCGCGGTCTACGGCCCACTTAATTTTGTCCAGCGCCTTAGCCCTTACCGCGGCTGACGCGCTCGCAGGGTTTTCTTCTTCGCCCACTACAAAAACGGTGGTTACTTCCAAACCGATGTTTTGGGTGTAGTTGCCCAGCGACTTATACGCAGCTTCATCTGCTGATCCTATCAGGAATTCAACTCCATCATAGCCAAGCCCTTTCAGTTGATCAACTATCGGATTTAAGCTATCTGAAACAACGGCTGACCATACAAGTGCATTAAAACCAATTTTATTCATACGTTCCTGTAAGCTGATGAAAGTGGTAAAAAAGACCCTTACTTAGTGATGCCATGATAGGGCACATCAATATCTATTTTTCCTGCCCATTTTTTTGGTACTGCTTTTCCACTTGCCCAGTGAATTGCATTAATAACCAACCGTTGAAAGGGTTCAAGCGCAAAATCTTCCGGATGTCCAAGGGTCGTCATGAAAAATTTGCCACCATAGCTGTTTTGTCCTGTCCAGGCTACCGGGTTGTCAGTTGCTTCTTTCTTATCAGGGTTAACCGAATGCCCCTTTAATAATAAGGTTGACCCTTTGGTTGGGTAATGGGGCAGCACTTTATACAACCATGATCTTGCATGGAAATTAGTTCCAACACCTGTAAGAATGGGGTTGCTGGCGGCTGCAGCAATGATTGTCACATCTGTGCTGGATTCATGCCCGTAATGCGTGTGGCCTGCTTTTCCTCCCCAGCCGGGCGGGGCATTAAATGCCATTTCGCCAAAGGAATTCCATTTCTCTAATGCATGCCCCTTGGGGTAATTAAAAGCATGTGTAGTGGTACGGAAACCAACCAGGGGCTTTCCGGTTTTTAGGTAATCTTCTATATATTTTACTTGGTCTGCTGGCAGCCGCCGCCAGCGCAGAAAGAAAACCGCCACATCAGCCTCTTTCAATACTTCCAGTCCCGGAATATTTTCTTCAGCATTATGATCAGGAGAAGCCTTTAGTACTTTGGTACGAAACCCGTAAGCCTTTTCTAATTCAGCTGCAATAATGGGAAGGGTGGCTTCACCGCCATATTCGTGATCGCCGGTAACAAATACGATGTAGGGCTTTTTAGTCCTTGCACTTTTTTTATTTTGTGCATAAGAATACAAACTGCACTGTAGCAAAATACACAGCAGGCAAAAGGCAGTACAGGTTTTTAATAATTTCATATATAAGATTAGCAAGGTCTGGTCAAAAAAATGATCGATCTTATTTTTCCATCGGATGTTGTTTAAGTAGTTCTCCTGGTAAATAGAAACCTGTCTTTCCTTTCGTGGCGGCCCGCACTTGTTTCACCTTCGCAGGAGTGACAACCGAGGCTTTGTTGCCAAACGAATTTCTTACATAGGTTACTACTGCAGCTATTTCATCGTCTTTCAACATCCTCCCAAAAGGTGTCATAGGAACCTGTCCGGGATACTTTTTTCCCTTCACATCCATCGGGCCGTATAGTCCTTTTAAAACCAGTTTGATAAGCCTGTCCTCACTTCCTACCACCCAGTTGGTACCGTTGAGGGGTGGAAAGCCAGATGCAGGGAGCCCTTTACCGTTGGACTGATGACAGGTTATACAATAGCCTTCTCTCGAGTAGATTGCCTTGCCTTTGGTCAGAAGTGTGCGCTCAGCTCCTTTCAATTCGGTCTTTACAATCTCCTCCTTTTTTTCTTTTACTTCATAGCCATTGAGGTGCGCCAGTGCTGTTTCATAAGCGGGTTTGATCCATTCATCCAGGGGCCTTTTACCCGCTTCCAAAACTACAGGCAGCCCCTTTGTTTTGTCGAGCCAGGAAGCAGCTACAATTGCTTCAAGCCGCACACGTCCATGAACATCCTTCGACGCCTGCATGAGCAGGTTTACGGCTTCGGGAACCTGGTGACCAGTATAACGTAACACCCGCACGGCGGCGGCCCGGGCCCGGAAATCTTTTGCCTGCAGTAACCGGCGAAGCAGTTTTTCGTCTACCTGGTTCAGCCCCCAGCTTACCCATAAAGCTTCCAGCAAGTGATGTTCGTATTTCGCTTCGTTCTTATCCAGTTGCAGCACCCAGGTGTTGAGTTGAGCAAGCACGGCTGCTGCCTGGCGGCCACGGAGTTCACGCCGGGTGCGGTAGCGGGTACGATACTCAGGAAGCTTCAGGTTGTCCAGAAGTTCATTGATGCTTGCTCCATCCACCCTTGCAGGTTGCACCAACGGTCGTGAGGGGTAGGTGATTCTGTACACCCTTCCGTGTACGTGGTCGCGAAGCGGATCCCGGGCATTGTGTTGCATGTGACCGATCAGTACATTGTGCCAATCTACCACATACAACGATCCATCGGGGGCAAACTCCATATCTACCGGGCGAAAGTTTTTGTCCTCCGATATCAAAAGATCCTGGCGGTGTTTGCTCTTATAGCCGGTACCATTGTCGGTCAGGGTGTGTTGTTTGGTACCTAAAAAGCCGATGGTGTTGTTGATCAAAAAGTCGCCCTGCACTTCGTCAGGAAAGTGACGGCTTGAAATAAACTCCAGTCCGGATGTAGGGCGTACCCGGTGTTTCTCTTCAATCAACTGGACCGACTTGTGGGTAGCCACGCCGTAACGCGGCTTTACCGACCCGGGCATCATCCAGCGAACATCAGGTCCGGATGTCTCCGCAAAAATGTTTTGTCCCCATTCATCAAATGCAATGCCCCAAGGGTTGGGGATAGAGAGCTGGGCTGTACGTTCGAGGTGCTTGCGTTGAGGGTTGTACCGGTAGAACCCCCCGTTGGTAGCCCGAACTGGTCCGTAAGAAGTTTCTACATTGGTGTGTAAAAAAACGCCTTCGCCCATATAGATGGCACCAGACGGATCGGTAGTATACGCGTGATGCGCATGATGGGTATCATGATCGTCGAAACCGCTCAACAGAATTTCTTTTGTATCGGCCTTGTCGTCGCCATTCGTGTCTTTTAAAAGAACAAGATTGGTTCCCTGCGACACATAAACGCCTTCCGGTGCCAGTTCAAACCCAACAGGGATATATAAGTCTTCTGCAAAAATGGTTTGTTTATCAGCCTTACCATCGCCATTGGTATCTTCTAAGATGATGATCTTATCATTGGGCTTTTTGTCGCCTGGCTTCCATGCCGGGTAAGTAGGCATCGTAGTCAGCCATAAACGTCCCTTATTATCAAAAGATAATTGTGTGGGCTTCGCCAGGTCCCCAAATTCTTTTTCAGATGCAAACAATTCTATTTTATAACCCGGGGCTACTTTAAATTTATTCAGCGCATCTTGTCCGTACAGGTATTCTAAGCTGCCGTTTTTCTCGGGACTGTAGTTTGTTTTAACTTCCGGAAGTTTGATTGTTTTACTATCCGCTTCAACCAGGTTCATTGCTTCTCCTTTCGCCGCCAGCCAAATGGCTTCATCTCTGATCTCCGTCATTTCCCTGATCTTTTTTATTTCTGCCGGGTAATTGTCGGGTCCAAACGGCTCGTACCTGCGACCGAATACATGAACACCGTTCGGGATTTTAATGTCGTTATGCCACATCCAGTTTTTCTCCATAACAGCAGCATGAACAAGGTTCCGATGATTTGCGGCTTTAGCGGAAGCCTTGCCAAAAACCTCATCCGTGAGCAAGGTTGACAACTTAGCGTAGCCGGCGTCGGTAAGTTGAGAACCGTCGATGGTCAGCGGTTGATCACTCGTCTCAAACCATTCTTTTGAAGGTGAAAACGCATCTACAAAATGAACCCCGTTCTTTTCAGCAATTTCTTTCATGGCTGCGGTATACAGGGCAAGGTTTGCATTTTCCTGTTTGCCATCCGGCAGGTCCTGTTTATCAGAAAGATCCTCAAAAGCAATGGGAGAAACAATGGCTAACTGGGGCGGTGTAAGTCCATTGTATTTCTGACGTAAAGAATGTTTGATAAAAGCGTCCAGTTCCGCCTTATAGTTGTCGAGCCCCTTTTTACCTTCGAAAGATTCATTGAAGCCGAAGAAGGCCAGAATGATATCTGCTTTGTGGCGCCTGTTCCATTCATCCGGCGATTCCAGCTGACCCTGGCTGTCTGACTTTCGGGCCAGTTCGGTTTGGAACTTTTCAGCACCTGGAAAAGCCCATGGTGTTGGCCTGCCTGAGTGGGGCCTAAATCCAGGCGTGTTGCCGCCATCACACATATTACGGATGTAGAGCTGGCTGTCCGGATAGCGCAAGTGCAGTTCAGTTTCAAAATGACCGAAGTTCATCATCCGGGAACCAAGGTTATTGCCCACCAGGATAATATGCGCACCTTTTTTTATTTGTAACAGAGAGGTATTGGGTTGTGTAAACCGGATGGAAATAAACGTTGTAAAAAAAACAACCAGAATGATCAGTACTGCTTTCATTTTACCCCTGATTCTTGTTGTTGTCATTAGTGTCATTTATTGATTAAAGAACTTAGTAAGCGGCAACGTCCTTCCATGCTTTAGTAGCGGCAGATTCCACAACTGCCTGGCAGACCTTCTGTGTTTGGAGTGCATCTTTAAAAGTGGGTGCACAGGATTCACCGGTTTCGAGGCTTTTTAAAAAATCAGCAACCTGGTGTACAAAAGAATGTTCGTATCCAATGGATAATCCCGGAACCCACCATTTATTCATGTAAGGCTGATCACCATCTGTAACATGAATGGTACGCCAGCCGCGAACAATAGATTCGTCCCCATGATCAAAAAATTCGAGCCGGTTCAAGTCATGCAGGTCCCAGCGGATGGAGGCATGTTCGCCATTAATTTCCAAAGTATACAGTGCTTTATGTCCCCGGGCATAGCGGGTAGATTCAAACAATCCCAAAGAGCCATTCTCAAAATGACAGTGAAAAATACAGGCATCATCAATACTTACTTTTTGCAGCTGTCCGGTAGCCTGGTGCACGCGTTCTTTGATGAATGTTTCGGTCATTGCAGATACATCCTTGATAGATCCGTTGAGCCACATGGCTGTGTCGATGCAGTGCGCCAACAGATCGCCCGTGACGCCGGAACCGGCTGCGTCGGCATCCAAGCGCCATAGCCCTTCTCCACCCTGTGGAAGATTGGCATTGATGGTCCAGTCTTGCAGGAAATTAGCCCGGTAATGAAAAATTCTTCCCAGCTTTCCCGAGTCAACTATTTGTTTGGCTAAGGTAACTGCAGGTAGCCGGCGATAGTTATACCATACGGTATTTTTAATCCCTGCCTTCTCCACGGCATCGGTCATTTGTTGTGCTTCCTCGAGCGTTTTTGCCAAAGGCTTTTCGCACAAAATCATTTTGCCCCTTTCAGCTGCTGCGATCGCAATTTCGGCGTGCATGTTATTGGGTGTGCAGATATCTACCGCGTCGATATCATCACGGGCAATTACCGCCCTCCAATCGGTTTCTACAGATGCGTACCCCCATTGGTCAGCAAAGGCTTTTACCCTGTCTGCCCGGCGGGAACAAACTGCCTGTAATACCGGGCGGTATTCCAATTCAGGAAAAAAATCGCCTACCCGTTTATAGCCATTCGAATGGGTGCGGCCCATAAAGCCACCACCAATCAATCCAATCCGAAGTGTTTTATTGTTGCTCATCTGTTCATTCCTTAACTATATAAAAAAAGACTAAACTGCTTCCTGCCAGCCGTGTAGTTGACGCACTTTTATCAGTGTAGCCAGTATATCATTCCAGGTTTGCTGCCGCATCATTACTTCATTGGAAAACATGCATCCGTCCCAGCAGATGTGTTTAAATGCTTTGGTTAGTTGGCCGTTTTCATCCCGCATCCAGTAGCCTGCATCTTTTGCTACATCTAACTTTCCATTAGGATCTGTTGCAAGGCAATGCCTGCCGGTTTTATCGTGTGAGCCTGTTCCATGAACCGTTCCATCGTTTTGTGCCACATGAAAATCAATTGTCCAGGGGCGGAGCTCTTTGGTAATCGTTTTCAAACCCTGGGTAAGTGCCTGCCGGTCGTTCCAATCAAAGTCTGCGGGTAAAATCCGGTCCTCCGGCCTGTTGTAACCAAGCAGGTACAGTAATGTATGTGACATGTCGGCCTGGAAACCAATGTTCGGACGATCTACCATTTCCAGGGTCTGGATCATCGTTTTCCAACTATGCATACCGCCCCAGCAGATCTCGCCTTCTGCTGCCAGCTTTTCGCCGTAGTCTGCCGCTACATCGCATGCTTCCCGAAATGTTTGGGCAATTAGTTTCGTATTGTTGACAGGATCTTTTTCCCAGTTTGCGGGAGAACTCGCGGAGTCTATACGGATCACTCCATGCGGTCGAACACCTAGTTCACGCAGTTGCTTTCCGAAGTGGCATGCTTTCCGTACCATGTCTACAAACTGTGCGCGTTCTTCTTTACTACCCATGGCCGGCCCGCCCCAGATAGGCGCCACTAAACTTCCGATGTTCAGATTGAGTGTTCCCACTTTATCAGCAAGGGCTTTTATTTCATCATCCGTACTATCAATATTTATATGAGGGTCTAATAAGCCAATGTCTATACCGTCGAATCTTATCCCCTCTACTTCTGCAGCAGCTGTCATGTTAAGCATGGCATCGAACGATATAGGCGGTTCAGACCCGGGGCCTTTTCCAACCACTCCCGGCCAGGTAGCATTATGCAGCTTAGGAAAATTATGCTCATTCATGTTGGTAGATTATGATTAACAATAATATTAAAACCAGGCTTCAAGACCCGTTTCACTTTTGTTTTTAGATCACTTCAAAACCAGATCGGGATTCTCAGGACCAAAATGCTTCAGCATCACTATCGGGTCGGTAGCAGACTGGTTGGTGATGCTGACACCTTCCATGGCAGCCTTTTCACTTATAAAAAACTCGTCGTTGGTTAATTGGCCATACCGGATGAGGGCCGGGGTTTCAATATCCCAAACACCCATTTTGCCCCTTCCCTGCATCATGATGATACCATAAGCGGCGCTGTCTTTTATAGTTACGGTTCGTCCGGGTAAAACAGTAAGTTCTTTAGCACTGAAAGCATCCGACAGGTAACACACCCAGTTCTCCGTGTAGCCGGCGCCCTGCATTTCATTTAAAGCCTTAACTGGTTTCGGACGCATAAAACGTGTCTCCATAATATTCGGAGCCGTATTTAATTCCCAGTCAATTACCTCCATCAAATCATCATAGTTTCCGATCCTGTCAGCG
>JBGTIL010000492.1:0-1507 GCA_041745695.1 Chitinophagaceae bacterium
TTCACACCAACTTCAATAACAGTAGTGCTAACCATTATCTGCGTATCGCCCTTCACAAACCTTTCCATGTTGGCTGCTTTCACCTCACTCGTTTGCCTGCCATGCACCATACTAATCCAGTACTGGGGCTCGGGAAAAAAGGCCTTTACATTCTCGTACCCCTGCATGAGATTTTCATAATCCAGCTTATCACTTTCTTCAATGAGTGGAAAGATGATGTACACCTGCCGCCCAAACTGTATTTCACTCTTAATAAAATCCATCACACCTGTTCTGTGTGTATCGTACCTGTGCACCGTATGAATAGGTATCCTTCCGGGCGGGAGCTCGTCCATGATACTGTAGTCGAGGTCTCCATAAGCTGTCATCGCCAGCGTACGTGGAATGGGAGTAGCGGTCATCACAAGTACGTGAGGCGGAATCTCTGCTTTCTTCCATAACCTTGCCCGCTGTGCTACACCAAACCGATGCTGTTCATCAACAATTGCCAGTCCCAGATTTTTAAACTGCACTGTTTCCTCTATCAGTGCATGGGTACCGATCAACAAGTGCACCTCACCTGCAAGCAAGCCCGCAGCCAGTTTTCGCCGGTTAGCTGCTTTGGTGGAACCTGTTAATACCTGCACGCTGAGCGGCAGTTGTTCCAGCAATGCACTGAGCGATACAAAATGCTGCTGGGCCAGAATCTCCGTAGGTGCCATGAGGCAGCACTGAAAGCCGTTGTCTATAGCGAGCAACATTGCCAGCAGAGCAACGATCGTTTTCCCACTTCCCACATCGCCCTGAAGTAAACGATTCATCTGATGACCAGAACCTGTGTCCACCCTGATCTCTTTCAATACTCTTTTTTGGGCACCTGTTAAACTGAAAGGCAGGTGCTTGCTGTAAAACGAATTAAAGTGTTCGCCAACTCTTGAAAAAACTACGGCTCTTGAATGCCTGTGCCGCTCCGATCGGACCATGGCCAGCCGCAGTTGGGAGAGAAACAATTCTTCAAACTTTAAGCGTCGCAGCGCAGCATCATAGGCAGCAGCATCACGAGGAAAATGGATGCCGCCGTAAGCAGCGAACCGGTCTATCAACCTGACCCGGGACAAGAGTGGCTGCGGTAAGTTTTCGGGAAGGTCGTTGCCCCTTAGGAGTTGTAAAAGAACATATACGAACTTCCCCAGCTGACGCCCCCCAAGCCCTCTTGATTTTAACTTTTCTGTAGTAGCATAAACGGGCTCCAGTAAAGCTTTTGCGGCAGAGGACTCTTCATTTGATCGTTCAATTTCGGGATGCACCAACTGCGGTTTTCCCATAAAAAAACTCACACGACCAAACACTGTATAAGTACTGCCTGGCTGTAAAATTTTTTGTATCCAGCTGATTCCTTTGAACCAAGTTAATTCCAGGGTACCTGTGTTGTCTTTTACATACGCAACCAGTCGCCTAGCGGTTTTTTCACCAATCACTTCACTGTACAACAACACGCCGTCCACCTGGATAAATTCTGAGGCAGCAT
>JBGTIL010000493.1:0-3965 GCA_041745695.1 Chitinophagaceae bacterium
AGCCTTATTGAACATTTTTTTCAATTCAAAGTGGTAGTGGCCCCTCAAAAACCTTGCTTCCGCCGCGATGCGTTTTTTGTCTGCGTCGGTTGCGTCATTAGCGCCGGCCAAAGCCCGTAGCGTATTATTCGCCCGGTTTATACCCTCGTAGCAAATCGACCACTTTACATTGAAGTAATCATTGGAGGGTGTCTGCTCGAATCTTTCAATGGGGTTAATATCCGGCTGATCACCAGCGTCGGAGCCTTTGTGGGCATCCCCACCGACAACACTGCCATAAACCCAGTTCGTGCCGGACGATTGCCACCCACCAAGGGTAACACCGCCGCCATCAATTCGCCCATCGAGTACAGAATAGGCACCGATCAATAGCGCTTCAGCCCCTTTTACGTTGGTCAGCGTTGCTGCAGAAAGAGAGCCAGGTGGCGTTCTTTCAAGGAAATCCTGCTTGCAGGAATAGATTCCAACTGCGATGATTCCAATTGCAATTCCAATTATGCCGTTTCTTTTCATAATATTTTTTAATACTGTCGTGTTAGAAATTAACGTTGAGTCCGAATAAGAACTGTTTTACTGTAGGATAGGCACCTGCATCAATTCCAAAATTGTCCTGTCCGCCAATGATTTCGGGATCAAGCCCTGTGTATTTGGTTTTAGTGAAAAGGTTGGCACCCTGTACATATACGCGTAGACGGTCCATTCCGATTCTTTTAAGAATAGCAGGCGCAACAGTGTAGCCTACGGTTAAATTTTTTAACCTTAAGTAAGAAGCACCTTCGAGATAATATGAGTTCACCACTCCGTTGTTGCTGAAGTTTGACACGTTCTCTGCAATAGGAGTGGTTGCGCCCCTGTTGGAATTTGAAAAAGAATTGTACAGCGCATCCTTGCTTTTTGCACCAGGGAAAGATGTGGGAAAATCTGTCCAATACTTTACGTAGTTGATCGCCTGCGCACCTTTTGAACCGTAAAAGAATAGGGAGATATCGAATGCTTTGTAGCCGGCATTGATATTAAATCCATAGGTGAAATCTGGATTTGGGTCTCCGAAAAATACACGGTCGGAATCAGAAATTTTACCATCATTGTTGGCATCAAGATACTTGAACCTGCCCACACCTGCTCCCGTTTGTTTAGGTGATGCTTTTACGTCCACTGTGTCCTGGAATAAGCCTACCACCTGGTATCCGAAGAAAGAACCGACGGGCTGCCCGATGGCATTCCGAACAAAATTTCCGATACGGGATCCACCAGTTTCATAGAAAGTATTACCGTCTGCGAGCTTAGTGATCTTATTGTTGTAGGAAGTAAAAGTACCGGTCAGGTCTAGGTTTACTTTATTGGAACCAGCGCCCAAACCTGCTTTCTGTGAGATCATGATATCCACACCCTTATTCACCATGGACGCCGTATTATAAAAGGTACGTGGAGCTGCGAAAGCCAGTCCGCCGGTTGCTACACCCCTTCTTTGATACAGAAGATCATTAGTGCCTTTGTTGTACCAGTCGAAAACGATTTCAGTTTTGCCGCCAAACAAAGAGGCATCAAAACCGACGTCTGTTGTAATGTTCTCCTCCCACTTGCCGGCGGGATTGCCGATAAAATTTGATTGAAATCCAATGACGGGAGCCGTACTGCTTCCATTAATATCATAATAGGAACTACCAATACCCTGGTTAAACTGGGTAAAAGCATTTCCTGGATTGATCCTCTGCCCACCCATGATACCATAACTTCCACGTATTTTAAAATCGGAGATCCACTCAACCCCTTCCATAAAGGCTTCTTTAGAAACCCTCCAGCCCAAGGAAAATGCAGGAAATACGCCGTACCTGTTTTCAGAGCCAAACCTTGATGAACCATCGCGCCTGACCGTTACACTCGCCAGATACTTATCATTGAGTGCATAATCCACCTTACCGAAAATGGAAAACAAAGAAGTCGGTGTAAACGGACCACCATTTGCAATCTGTCCGGACGAACCATTGTTTAAGGACCGGAAGCCCACGTTCTCCAGGAAAAAACCACCGCGTCTGCCTTCGATACTCCTTCCGAAGTCTTCGATCGCCTCGGTACCTGCTACTGCGGTGACGTCATGAATACCACCAAAGTTGTTTTTGTACGTTAGTAAATTGGTCAAAGTCCAGGAACGGTAGCGGTTGAACCCCTCGGTATAGGTATTTCCGGTGTTATTCTCGGAATTCTCATACGTTCTATTTGAGAAAAAATAATAGTTGCCGTTATTCATCTGTCCGCCAATGGAAGAGCGGGCGGTAAAATGTTTTAGGAAATCTACCTCCACGTACATATTTCCAAAAATGCTGAAATTTTGTCCCCTGTTGTCTTTTGCTCTTGTACGTATGGCAAAGGGACTTTGTGCATTTCCTAAACCTGGTCCACGGGAACCGGCAAAATTGCCCGCAATGTCATACACCGGGACAATAGGTTGGTTACGATAAGCAAAAGCGATCTCTGTGCCTTCATTATTATTGCCCGGGGTATTATCCTCCGTGTAAGAAATTTGTACGTTTTCACCCAGGCGAATATTGTTCTTGACAGTGAACTCTGAATTGATTCGACCTGTATAGCGCTTATAAAAGTTGTGAATGACAATACCCTTTTGATCAAAATAATCAAAACTGAACAGGTACCGGCTTTTATTTGCGCCACCTGATACTGCCAGGTTGTGATTCATGATGGGCGCCTTATTGGTGATTTCATCGAACCAGTTTGTGCCCGTTTTGTTGGCTTTAACGATCAGATAGGCGCTTGTCGGATCATCAAGATTCAAAAAATACCTGGATGGATCAACTCGAGGATCTCCTTCCATCAACCCGCCCGCGTTTCCAGCAAGAATATAATCAGGCAAAACAGGTTTAGGGCCAGTGCCGTACTGGTTGGTCGGCCGTGTCTGACCAGGTGAATTTTGATAAGTTAAGAAAAGGAGGTCAGCCTGCTCCTGAGGATTTAATAAATTAGTAAACCCTTTCCCTGGGTCTTGTTTTCCATAATAAGAGCTGTAACTAACTTTGGCTGATCCTTGTCTGCCTCTTTTGGTTGTCACTATAATTACTCCCTGAGCGGCACGAGATCCATAGATTGAAGCCGAAGCAGCATCTTTTAATACTTGCATCGATTCGATATCGTTGGGATTAATGCTCCTCAGATCACCAGTTGGCACTCCGTCAACAACGTACAAAGGAGAGTTTGCACCGAAATTTGAGAAACCTCTGATTTTTACAGTGGGAGAGGCGCCAGGAACGCCTGTGCTTGTAACACTAACGCCGGAAGCGCGGCCTTGTAATTGAGATTCAGCATTAGAAGAAGGAACCGATTTTAAATCTTCAACTTTAACCACGGAAACAGACCCAGTGATATCTTTCCTTGCTTGAGACGAATAACCCGTAACCACAACTTCATTCAATGTCGCTCCTGTACTACCAAGTGCAATCTCCAAGTTCGCCTGACCTTTAACTGCCACTTCCTTGGCGTCAGAACCCACATAAGAAACCGTTAAGATGCTTTGGTCATTGGGGACACTGATTGTAAATCGGCCTTCATCGTTGGTGGTTGTACCGGTGTTGGAGCCTTTCACAACTACTGAAGCACCAGAGACTGGTTCATTCTTGGCATCCGTCACTCTTCCCGAAACTGTTTTTTGTTGGGCTATCGCCAGCGTGCTTACGCAGAATAAGCAGGCTACAAGGCATAACCTTAAACCAGTTAGTTTTAAAAGCATAGTCAAATCGTGTTTTAAATTGATTTTGAAGTGGGTTAAAAGCAGCAAAAGATAAAGCGAGTTTTTTAATTAACAAAAGTTTTTTAAAAGATTAACCTAAAATCCTTGGCGCTTCCAGACGAGGCAACCAAATTTTAAAGAACGCTGCATCCATTCGAAAAAAAACCAGGCGAATAATTCCGAACCTTAAATTAGCCAAGGGTTTGCATACAGCCGCACCAATCAA
>JBGTIL010000494.1:0-8065 GCA_041745695.1 Chitinophagaceae bacterium
GCGCCTATAAAAAGTGTTGTCGGGAAGCGGAATCCGTTGTAAGTGAATGTGATGATCATGAGCACATGATCACTCTAAATTACACTTTCGTCTTAGTCACCAACCCCTAACGGATTTAATTTTGCAATCATATCACTTGAAACAAAGCAATTTATACCTGCTTAGCTGTAACGGAATGCTTAGCCTCCAGCCACAATTTAATAAACATGTTGTTCGCCTGGTTAGTCTTTGAACTTCCAATATTTCGTCATTCGATCTTCAGAAACAATCATCATTGTGTCTTTAGAAAAAACTACTGCTCCTGTAAATGTCCAGTCAGAATAAAATATTTTGATCCTGTCGTCCGTTAAAGAATATTTGTAAGTAGCAAAATGGTCAACGTAATAAATACTGTCCTTTCTGATGTCAAAGGTTGCGTTCTCAGTGCTCCCATCTGTCCAGATACCAAAAAGCTTTAATCGATCAGTTTGCTGTGCATTATCAACAGCCTGTAAGAATGCTTTACTGATTTGCTCCGAAGAGTCTTTTGGTATCGTGCTGTCCTGAATAGTTTTTGCATTCTGTTCCGAGTTGCAAGCAACGAAAAGAATGAGAAGCGCAGAAAGAAGGTTTACAGCCATGGTTTAATACGCCTCACGGCGGATCGGGGATTTACAAGGTGCAATTCTGAGTTATTGCGCCCTTGCCTTTATGCTGCTGTAAAATAGTGTTTTATAGTTAAGTTATGCACTCATTGCCATTCTATGAAACCTGTATTAGCCGACGTGACAGTCAAACTTTGAAGGCGCCACCACCTACATTATTAAGTATTGCGAGCTGGCTAAAAAACAGGGCAAAAAATATTGGACCTAATCCATTGTCTTCATCGTGGTGAGGCTCCAAAGCCGAAAATCTGCATAATTTAGTTGGCAGCACAGTCATCATGTACGTAGGTAAGTGAGCCATAGTCCCGTCTGCAGCGTTAGGACCAAATGCAGCCAGGTAAGCAATCTAGAGAACAAAAGTCTGCTACTAAAAAACAAGCTGACCACAGTGTTAAAAGGTATATTACTGCCAGCAAATAGAACTGGCGGGTCATGCCAAGTAAGAGTTTTAGTCTATTGGTTGAGTTCAAGATCTTCTGAAAAGCAGCATCTGAGCATGTTTAAACATTCCTGAAAAGGTTCGACGACTTTCACACAGATAACCCACAGCAGTTGAAAGGGGGCAAAAAATTTTGAGAGGGAAGCGATCTGTTTGAACAAAAATGAGCATATTCTCCAGTCTCCTTCGTAGATGCCCGTTGAGCGACATTTGCGAATGGGTAAGGCATAGAAGAATTAGATAATTAAACTTTGCAATCACCACGAGAGACGATGCCTTAATAGAACCAAACCATTGTCCAACAAATCGTCGCCGCCTATTTAACGGGCTTATTACGCAGCTTAACGCCATTTTGGAGCAGTTCGGTCGTCTTTGCAACCTGCTTGTCAAGGTCTTTGATGCGGCTGATGGCATGCACAAGGCTACGCTTTTTACCAGAGGTCAGGTTGTCAAATTTTTGTTTCAGGGATTCATCCTGTTCCAGTAACGCTGTCAGCACTTCTGGTAGCTTCACGCCTAAAGGGTTTGGGTCTTCCCTTGATTCAAACGAAACCATATCGCCTGCCCTTTTGCTGATAGATTTTACATTCCTTGTTGCTAGTATAATGAAGAAATTTCCATTGCCCAGGTGATTGAGTCCACACGAAAAAGCAAGAATTTTATCAACGTTGCAGACAAAGCGGGTGTGCTTGCCATTCTTAAATTCATTGACAACTTCTGCATTGATCGTTAAAAAATAATAGCCTCCCTTTCGCTTTTCGAGCTGCTTAAGCAATTGGCTATTTTTGTACACTTTCATTTGTCGGCAGGTGGTTGAAAATTCTGAAGTTTACTTCATCCAAAATAACAAATCGCCACAGTCAGGGTTCAAGCCTTTCGAAAAATGTACAGGTACTATGGGCTTTTGAATAAGTAGAGCCTTTGACTACCTGATGACCTTCTGACCTCCGGCTATGCATTTAGCGACGCCGGCAATCCGCAAGTGACCCGGATCTTTTGAAATTCATCAGCGCCGCTATATCTGCTAGTGCCCTGCTGAAAGAAGCGGATTTATTATCTATTGTTAAGTGCCTTCGCCTCAGAGCAAGATAGCTTTGATGGAAATTAAAAACAATGAAAACAATCTTGAAATTAGAAGAAGTTGTCCTGACTGCCGTTGCTCTCTATGCACTCTCGTATTACGACCTTGGTTTGTCCGCATGGCTCTGGGCGGCTTTATTCTTCTTGCCAGACATCAGTATGCTGGGTTATATGGTGAATGCGAAGTTCGGTGCGATATCGTACAATATTTTTCACCACAAGGGAATTGCACTCCTCATTATAGCCATCGGTTACTTTTTTACGATCGAGCCGTTGATAGCAACCGGCATCCTATTGTTTGCTCATGCCTCCTTCGACCGCATCTGGGGTTACGGCTTAAAGTACGTTTCTGGCTTCAAAGACACCCATTTGGGCAGCCTGGAGAAACAAAAACGAACCCCTATTTTTCGGTAAGCCGTTTGCGGATACGGCTCATACTTACCGGTGTCATGCCGAGATAGTTAGCAATGTATTGCTGTGGTATCTGTTCAATAATCTTTTTCTTGTTCCCGCTAAGCAATTCCCGATACCGTTCTTCCGGACTTTGTATCAGCAGGCTTACCATCCGTTCCTCCAGTCCAATGGCAACGTATTCCGCAATCAATCTTCCAACAGTTTGCCATGCATGGCTGGTGTTATACAAATTAGAAAGAGCCGAATACGGAAAGCAAAGCAGAGTAGCATCGGTTAACGCCTTAATGGAAAGCAGCGATGACTGACCAGTAATACAGCTTACATAGGCACACATCAAATCATAGGGGAAATAAAAATACGTTGTCCGTTCTTCACCGTTTTTAGTGTAAAACTGTCGGAAACTGCCGCTTATTACAAAGGCAACATGGAACGACCGTTTGGCTTCTTCGCAAAAAAGTTCGGTTTTTTTCAGTTTTTTGGCCTCGACGGAGGGCAAAAGCAAGTCCCACTCCGCGTCGGGTAATTTGCCAAAACGTTCAATTGATTGGCGAAGAACTTCAGTAGCTTTAACCGTAGTCATACTGTATATGTGCCTGGAAGATGACCCATCAAAAGATAGATCACTTTTTAATTATTCATCTTTTACAAGTTAGAAAAAAACAACGACAGGTTTGATACGGTACCAAATTTGGATAACTGCATGATTGTGTCCATTGGTTTGAAAAACGGGCGACCCTTTTGGGATGGCACCATCCTTGAATTTTGAAACACTTTTTTATTTATCCGATCTGTAAATCAAGCTTAATGACAGAGCAGAGCAGGAAGACAGGTTGCGTCAGGGAGCATTCGTACATCATCGGTCTTGTCAGAGTGGCTTGTTAGTTAAAACTATACCTGTAGGCAACAGGCGTCAAATTAGTTTTGTTCTTGAAAAGTTTGCTGAAAGACTGCGGATATTCGAATCCCAACTGGTAGGCAATTTCGCCGACGCTCAATTCAGTAGTGGTCAAAATTTCTTTTGCTTTTTCTATAAGTTTATTGTGTATATGTTGTTGTGTGCTTTGCCCGGTCAGGTTGCGTAGCATGTCGCTTAAAAAAGGTGATGAAACATTGAGTTCATTTGCTATCTTTTCAACAGTAGGGAGAACCGAATTAGTGGTGCCGTTTACAGAGTTTTCCAATACAACCTCGAACCTCTCCAAAAGACCATTTGTAACCATTTTTCTCGTCATGAATTGTCGGTTGTAAAATCGGTTGCAATAGCTTAAAAGCAATTCAAGGTTTGAAATAATAATCTCCTGGCTAAAATTGTCTAATCTGGAATTAATTTCTTTTTCCATGTTTTGAATGATCGTTTCAATAGTTTGTTCTTCTTCATCTGAAAGATGCAAAGCCTCGTTTACACTGTACAGAAAAAAGCCATAATTTTTTATTGCTTTACCTAATGGATACTGTCTTATCAAGTCGGGGTGGAATAATAACGACCAGCCGTCTGTGTTTCTGTTTGCATCATTATCGATGCTGATTATTTGGTTTGGAGCGGTAAAGGAAATTGTTCCTTCATCAAAATCATAAATGGTTTTGCCATACTTCAACTGCCCCTGAAAACTTCGTTTGATAGTGACGATATAACAGTTAAATGCAGTAGGTACCTTATTGAAATCTACATCATCAAACCTTTCATTATGGCGAATGATGGTGATTAAAGGATTTGAAGGCTTGTGCAAGCCCGACATACGGTGCAGTTCGCTGATTGATTGTATCGTTAGCGGTTTTACTTTATTCATCCTATCGCTTTTTAAGATAAAAAATCCGATTTACCAGCCCGGTCTGCAGTCATTATCTCGACAACCGTTTGCGGGTACTCAGGATTCAACTTACTTACATCATCCAATTTTTGAAGATCTTCCTGAGTCAGACTGACATCCACAGCTTTCAAATTATCCTGGAGCTGCTCGATTTTTGTGGCACCAATAATTAAGCTTGTTACGGCAGGTTGATGTAGCAACCAGGCCAAAGCCAACTGGGCAACGGATGCATTTTTTTCTTCTGCCATTGGGAAAAGTATGTCTAAAACATTGAAAGCAAGTTCAGGGTTAGCTGGGGGAAACGGGAAATTGTTGTATCGGCCCTTTTCATTATCGCCATTCCTTCTGTACTTGCCGGTCAGATAGCCACCACTCAAAGGGCTATATACCAAAAGTCCTACTTTTTCATCATTAAGTAATGGGATAAATTCACGGTCTAAAGCTCTATTATCCAAAGAATAATTGGCCTGCAAGGATGCGAATTTTTCAACATTATTGTAATTTGAATAGCACAATGCTTTCATGAAGTGCCAGGCCATAAAATTGCTTGCACCGATATATCTGATTTTACCACTTCGCACCAGATCATCCAGGGTTCTCAAGGTTTCCTCAATTGGTGTTAATGGGTCGGAGGTGTGAAGTTGATAAAGGTCTATATAATCAGTTCCTAGTCTTTCAAGACTTTCATCAACTTGTTGCATGATATGTTTGCGGGAAAGCCCTCTCTTATTTTTGCCAACGCCCATGCTGCCTCTAACTTTGGTTGCTAACACCACGTCATCTCTTTTGATCGAAAGGTTTTTGATAGCCTTGCCAATCATAATTTCCGAAAGTCCTCCAGAGTAGATGTTAGCAGTGTCAATAAAATTCACCCCTGCTTTAAATGCAGTCTCAATTTGCTCGTCCACTTCCTGCTGACCCAAATTGCCCATATGACTAAAAAATCCTTTGCCACCATAGTTCATTGTCCCTAAACAGAGGGTAGAGACCTCCAATCCTGTATTGCCTAAAATTTTGTACTTCATTTTGTTTATTTGTGAAGCACAAAACTCAGAGATCTCCAAATGCTGCTTGTGTCCGAAATGAAGTTATTTGTGTTCAAAATGACGTCAGAATCGATGTCATGTCCTAATAGTCCCTGAGCGCCAGGCTCCGTCCCCCTCTGCCCCACCCTCCGAATAATCCATAATACCTGTCAAAGACCCGTGTGGGCAGCTTTCTCGGCAAGAGCAGAAAGCTTTGCAATGATTTCAAAATTAATTTTTCTCACTTGACACAGTACCACAACGAACCGTGCATCTTTACTACTCTGCGAGCTCTGACTACACTGACAGCTTCGTTTTTTAAAACAGCTGCCGCCAGTTCCCAGTTCGTTGGCAGGGCCCAGCAGTGAGCGCAGTCATTAGCATTGGGCTTAGCCTATCCTTCGAACCGTGGATAATGGTTTCATACAGGCCTATACTTTCTGACATTGCGCCCACAGAACAGCCAGTACAACCACGTTTCAACCCCTGTCATAAATTGACCGGGACCTTGTGAACCCAGCAAGTAATGAGGGGTAAAGCATTCACGCAAACCGCTTTCGGCTACAACTTCCGCTAATTAGGCTACATAAGTGCGTATCAAGGAACCCAATTTTACAACTGAAAAGAAGAATGCCACAAATGTAAAAGATCGATTGAAAAAGCATCGATGACCGAAGCTAAGAGTGGAACATTTTATTAGAAGGTGGAGCAGGCGATTTGTGAAGCACTGTGTTTGAAGATTATGAAGTCTTAGCAGGGAATCAGGATGAGCCAAATCTTAGAAACAGCGATGGGGGGGACTGACACTGCCTTGTCTATACTGCCAACCAACGACGAACAGTATGAATAGCATTGCATGCAAATGCTTAAGCTGAAAGAAAAGGCGACACCTTCCAAAAAGCAATGTTATGCAGCGCCCGCTTAGTTGAAAGAATAAATTTAAAACCAAAAAATAATCAAATGACACAAAACAAAATCGCCCTTGTGACCGGCGGAAGCCGTGGACTGGGAAAAAACATGGCCATGCACCTTGCACAAAAAAACTTGAACGTGATTCTCACCTACAAAAATAAAAAGGAAGAAGCCGAAGAGGTAGTAGCGACCATAAGAAACCTAGGACAACAGGCAGTTGCCCTTCATCTGGACGTTGCAAAAGCCAACACTTTCGATGACTTTGCTACAACCATCAAAACTGAATTACAAACAACATTCAACACGGAAAAAATCGACTACCTGATCAATAATGCAGGCATCGGAATTCACAATGATTTTAGCACTACTACCGAGCAAGAGTTTGACGACCTGGTGAACATTCAATTCAAAGGACCATTCTTCCTGACACAAAAACTATTGCACCTTTTCAATGAAGGCGGCGGCATCGTAAATGTGTCAACAGGTTTAACGCGTATGACGTTTCCGGGCTACTCCGCTTATGCCGCCTTGAAAACAGCCATGGAAACACTGACCAGATACCAGGCAAAAGAATTAGGCAGTAGAAAGATCAGGGTAAATGTAATTGCGCCTGGTGCAATTGAAACGGATTTTGGCGGTGGAGCCGTTCGGGATAATGAACACTTAAATAGCATGATCGCTTCCAACACGGCATTAGGACGCGTTGGTTTACCAAATGACATCGGCGGCGTTGTAGCTTTTTTATGCTCCGACGAAGCAGGGTGGATCAATGCACAAAGAATAGAAATTTCGGGTGGGCAATTTCTATAATCCATACATAATTGAACCTGCTCTACCGCCATTAAGAGTTGGTTTATGATCATCAGCTCTAATTATTCTTCATCAATAAAAATCTTAAAATGAAAATTATAGTCACGGGTTCTTTAGGACACATCAGCAAACCCCTTACAGAACGGTTGGTTAAGAAAGGACATCATGTTGTAGTCGTCACGAGCGATTCCAATAAACTACAAGCGATAGAAGCACTCGGTGCATACGCCGCGGTTGGGTCTCTTGAGGATGTCGGTTTTTTAGCAAAAACTTTCACCGGGGCAGATGCAGTTTATTGCATGATTCCTCCCAACAACTACTTCGATCAAGACCTTGACCTGATCGGCTATTACCAAAGACTTGGAAACAACTATGCACAAGCTATTCAGCAGGCGGGAATTAAGCGTGTAGTGAATCTTAGCACCATCGGCGCTCATCTTACCGAGGGCTCAGGAATTTTGTTGGGTGCTCACCACGTGCAAAATATCTTAAACGACCTGCCAGAAAACGTAGCTATTACGCACATGCGACCGACCTCTTTTTTCTATAATTTGTATGGCTATACCGATATGATTAAGTCGCAAGGGATGATTATAACCAATTATGGTACCGGTGCTACAATACCCTGGGTTTCTCCAGTAGATATCGCAGATGCGGTAGCCGAAGAGTTGGTGACATCAGAGGTGGGGAGAAAGATCCGTTACGTAGCCAGCGAAGAACTTAGCGGCGAAGAAACAGCGAAAATTCTGGGTGAAGCTATAGGACAGCCCCGTTTGAAATGGATGCTTGCGTCTGACGAACAGACACTTACTGGATTGGTTTCGGCAGGCATGAACAGGCAGATTGCGGCCGGTCTGGTTGAAATGTATGCGAGCTTGCAAAGCGGCTTGCTTTCGGAAGATTACTTTCGCAACCGACCTGCAGTGATGGGCA
>JBGTIL010000495.1:0-5747 GCA_041745695.1 Chitinophagaceae bacterium
TTTCTTAAATAACGTCGCTAGGTGAGCATAACCGCCGGTTCTGCGGTAGGCTATTTTATTGTTCTCCCAAAACAATTCGTCGTGTGGGTGCAACTGGCAATGTACATCGGTTGTTTGCAGGAGGGTAACAATCTGCTGACCATGTTTTGGTTTTTCTGTTTCAGCTTTTACATCGTGCTTTGTTGAACTTGTATTAGCCATAGATGATAGTGGATTGATGCTTAATCCTAAGCCTGCAAGTGTAGAATACCGCAAAAAGTTTCTGCGGGAACTTGGTTCACTCATTTTCGTTTATTTAATTTTACAATAGTTTTATTATCAGCTTTTGTTTTACGGGCTTTTTCCATTGCCTCGTAAGGACCATATTTATGTTGCTGCTCGTTATAACCATCGGTGTAAGGTCCAAATGGTTCATCTAAGGATTTTTTTGCGATGTCACTCCAGTCACCACTTTGATTTTTGTGCGGCCGAGGCTGCGAGTTTACATACGCAGCTACATCCCACGCTTCTTCATCGGTTAATTTTGGTTGATCATGCCTTGCCTGGTTAAATGGCATATTACTTTTCACGAACGATGCGAACCGTGTAATCCGGAAAAGCCCGGCACCATCGTTATAGCTATGTTCGCCCCAAAGTGGTGGATAGGCGTAAGTACTGCCATCGGGATTTATAACGCCATCACCGTTTTGCCCGTGGCAGCTTTGACAAGTGTTGATGTAAACCGCTTTTCCCTTTTCCGGATCCGCAGCTCTATCCATAAATGGCAAAGTGGGTAAACCGGCACTGTGTGGCTTTATGCCTTTTGGTACATCTTGCCCAAGCCATTTTATATAGGCATAGATAGACTGCATTTCATAGGACGACGTATCCAACGCCTGACCATTGAGGCTGCGCTCAATACAGTCGTTTACCCGTTTGTAAACATTTTCTATGGTGCCGCTCCTTGCTCTGAATTTTGGATAGGTGGAATAGACAGCACTGTAGTTATTGCCCCATGGTCTGGTACCTGCATCCAGATGGCAGTTCTGGCAATTCATGCCATTGGTTATTTGTAAAACAGAGCCATGCGGACCTAAATATTTGGCAGTATTTGCGATTAAGTCCTGCCCGTAAATAACCATTTCCCTTTCTTTTCCTTTCGTAATTTGATCAGTGTATATACTGGGAGCAACCCATGTGCTGTCAACAGGTTCATTTAGTAGCGCAATCTCGCCGTTGTTCGATTCACTGTTGATTAATTCAACTGCTACCACCACTCCTATTAACAGGAGAAGTATCACCGCAAACATGTGGGAACGTATCGCTTCTTTCATTTGAGTTAATAGTATTGAAATTGAAGAAGTTTTAGGATGTTTCTTGTGACTAATGTCACACGAAAAAGCTTTTAACAAAAAAAGCGGTGCATGCACCGCCTACTTATCACTTGATGTAAAATCTATTTCAATCGCTGAATCAATGTTTCTTTTGAAACAATTCCGCTTTGCCGCCAGGTTTCCTTTCCATTTTTATAAATAATAAAGGTTGGAAAAGCATCTGCATGTAAGTCGGTCGCCAGCTTTTCCTGCGCACCTCCGTCAATCGTTATCAAAACAAAATCCAGCTGTTTTTGCTGCACCAAATCCTTTATTACCGGCTCCATTTTTTTGCAGGGCGGGCACCACACAGCACCAATATCTACCAACACCGTTTTGTTAGTGGGTATTTTGGAAAAAAATTCTTCCATTGTAATAGCCTCTGCTATCACTTTACCTTCAACAGGCATTTGCGCACCTTTCCATGCCATCATTCCGCCTTGCAGATTATACACTTCCTTAAAACCTTTCTGCCGGAGTTTATCCGCGGCAGCGCCGCTTCTGCCGCCGCTCAGACAATACACATAAACAGGATTGTTTTTGTTAAGCGATTTTATCCTTTCAGAAAATACATCTGGCTTTGTCCAATCTGCAAGGAAGGCATTCTGTAAATGCCCGCTGTTATACTCTGTCTGGGTGCGTACATCTAAAATTTGAACACTCGCTTTTTCAAGCCCTTTTTTAAATTCTACAACCGACAAATCAGTTTGCTGTGCACCTGTTGTGTAGGAAATAAACATGGAAAGTGCTAAAAAAAATGTGACGGTGATCTTCATATTTATTTACTTTTTATTGTTGCAGCAGAGCTTTGCAATTGAACGCCATGAAACGAAAGCGAGTAATGTTGGGTTAGAGCTGACACTAAAGTTACTTGCCTCTAAATTTCCGGTCGGGCTAGTGTGTGTTAAATAACATTGCAAAAGCAAGTCCTACTCCCAACCCCACTTAATAAATGTTTTATGCGCTTCGGCAGATTGCAGGTATTTTAAAAATTGAAGCGCCTCATTTTTATGATTGGTGATAGTGGTTACGGAAATAGGTGTTCCTCTGTAAACGGTATGGGCAATTGGGATTTTTACCAATGTAGTTATATCCTTTAAGCGGTAGTGCCAGGAGGCAAAGGTTATCCAGGCATCGTAGGTCGTATCCATCTTCCAGGCATCAATGCCCAACGCGGTATTGCTGTAACTGCCCCCAATATTTTTTTGAATACCGGCAATGAGGTTTTGCTTACCGGCTAAATCTTCCCACATACCCAACTGCCCGGCACCATCAATATTCAACAGCCTAATTCCCTTTTTAGTTAAGTCCTTTAAGGGTTTAATATTTTTGGGATTGCCTTTGCGCACTAAAATACCGGCAGCTCTTTTATACAATTGCGTTGTAGTAGTGCTGTCTAAAAAACCTTTGTGCTTTGTGGCAAATTGGGTAAGCATATATTCGGCTCCACCAAAAACTACATCGGCATTTTGCTTTGCCTTTTCAATCCAGCCGTCTTCGGGACCAGCCGTCACTTTTACCGGGACTTTAAATTTTTTAGAGAATGCTTTAGCGCATTCGTCTACAGTCGCTTGCGGTCCACCAGGACCGTATATAAAAAGTGTATCAGCCTGCTGGGCTGATACACTTATCGTAGTTAAACTGAACAATACTATGATCCAATATTTCTGCATCGTTTAATGTTCTACAGGGTGAGAGAATTGTTTAATGGCTTCGCCAAGGTCAAACACTTTAGCCGCGTCTTTCAACTTGGATTGAATTAATGAACTGGCCGCGGCACTTCTGTAACCGCCGGCACAATGTACAACGATAGGTTTGTGCGTTGGTATCTCAGCCACCCTGTTTCTAATTTCCGCAAGTGGAATAGCGATGCTGTTTCCGAAGATTTTATTTTCCGCTACTTCGCTGGAGTTGCGCACATCTACAATCGTGTAGTTTTCCTGGTGATCTTTAAATTCTTCCACATCCAGTTTTTCTGTTTTCTGATCGCCATAATCAATGACAAAGGCTTCCTGTATCTGCGGTTCGTAACCGATGGCAGCCGTTCGTTCAATTAGTTTTTGTACCTGTTCTTCTGATTCACCTGCCAGGTAAAACTTTTCTCCCGGCATAATGATGCTGCCCAACCAGGTCTCAAATTTTGCACCTTCCATCAAATTAACTGAATTGGGCAAATGCTCTTTTTTAAATTCACTTTCCTTACGGATATCCACTATCCATAAAACCTTATCAAGGCGCTGGGCGTCTTCTGCGCTTTTGATTTTTTTACCCAACTTTACTTTTTCGATACTCTCCTTAAATGAAGGTGCACCTGTACGGTTTAACTCTACATCAAAAGGAAAATAAGCAGGCACAAAAGGCTGGTCTGCTAAAAGGTTTTTCACAAATTCTTCCTCTGTTGCTTCCTGTAACGACCAATTACTTTGTTTCTCTGCGGCCATTGTGCTGCTTTCTGCTTTACTCAATGCTTTGCCGCACAGTGTGCCTGCACCATGCGCCGGATAAACAATAACTTCGCCAGGTAAAACCGCAAGCTTTTCTCTCAGTGAATGATACATCTGCCTGGCAAGGTCTTCACGAGTGGCTTTAATATTTCCGGCACCTTCCCGCAGGTCGGGTCTGCCACAATCGCCAATAAATAATGTGTCTCCGGTAAATACAGCTTTTTGGACCCCTTCATGCTCTAGCACAATAGAAATGCTGTCAGGCGAATGACCGGGGGTATTAATGGCTGATAATTTTATCTTGCCTAACTCAATTGATTCACCCTCATCAAAGCCTTGGTGCTCGTAATGTGCATGAACCAGCTTACTTGCGTAAATGGTAGCTCCTGTTTGTTGTGTTAACTCTAAATGACTACTAACAAAATCGGCATGGGGATGCGTTTCGATAATGCCGGTTATCTGAGCTCCTTTTTCTTTTGCATACTCCAGGTATTGCTCTGGATTTCGGGCAGGGTCAATCAGCACAATCTTTCTTTCACAATCGCTTAGTACAGCGTAACTAAAATGCGACAGGTTTTTATCTTCCCATTGTTTTATATCCATTACCAATCTTTTTTTTAAAATTATCTACTGTTGTTTTTTTTAATCGTGACTATTATCACAAGCCATTTTTCGATACTAAAATCCAGCTTTTAAGTAGCTCCATCCTTGTTCCTGCTTTAGTATTATTTCGCCGACACCCATTTGAACAAAACCTACATTAGGAATAATTTGCTCTTCGCTAATGCCTCGCTGTTTCATGGTATTTCGGCATACAACAAACCGAACACCTTTCTCTATCATCTTTTGTATTTCTTTTTCACCAGTTGTTTTTCCTTTTGTCAATAGGCCAATGCCCGGACCATGAACCACTACTTCAACCAGCACACTATCGCCCCAGCCCTCTTTAAGGTTTTTCAGATTATTAAGAAAGCCTTTGTGTTCAAGCGTATCGGCAGTGCTTAGTTGCACCACCACTCTATGTATATGCGTATGCGAAACTTTTTTTGCGGTTGTTTTGGGCGAATTTTTTTGCGCAAAACTGCTGGCTGACAAAAGGAACAACATTGCCGCCAAAAGGGATAGATTTTTTGCATTCATAACTAGGGGTTTGTAATAGATTTAGTACTGTCTTTTTTGAACATGCCAAATAGGATGGCACCCATCATAGCAAAATATAAAGTACTGCGGAGCGGATTTGAAGTTATAGCACAAGTGCCTGTAAGGCATCCTATATATTTCCAGTAAAGAAAGCCTGCGAGAGCACCAACTAATGCGCCAATAAAGTATAAGCTATTCTGTACTAACCACTTCTTCATAAGTAATGTTATTTTGTTTTGTACAAGTTTCTTTTTGTGATGAAATGGGAACCGGACAGCCACTGCTGCCGCCGCAGCCAATATTAGCCAGCGCCATCAGTGCTACCAATCCGCCGGCTACCGCAAAAACCACTTCACCATCAGTTGCTCCTTTTATTATCACGCCAATACCAAGCAGGAGGCGGAGAACACGGAAAAGATTCCAATTATTTGCAAGCGTTCTCATTTTTAAAAATATTTATTTTTTACACTTAGCCTGGAACCGCCGTTGTACACCTCAACTCCTCCGGTGTGTAAAATGTTCCTTGCTATTGCACTTCGTCTGCCGCTGGCACAAACCGTTATCACCGGTGCATTCCAATTTTTAACCGTTTGCAACTCACTGTTAAGTTTATCCAGTGGGATATTCCTTGAACCACTTATGTTACCAGCTTTAAACCCGCTTTCCGTACGCATATCCAATAATTTTGCCCCCTTCGACAATATAGGCGACAGGTCTGACGGTGCACCGAATAGTCTTTTTATAAAAGAAAACATATTCACTTCATTTGTTGTAACATATCATCTAAGCCACCACCATTTGACGCATCAGT
>JBGTIL010000496.1:0-6363 GCA_041745695.1 Chitinophagaceae bacterium
TAGTCTTCCATCAATCAAGCAAGGCTTATAAACGCCAAGGGGGGCAGGGGCAGGGGGGAGCGATAATCCCAGTTGCATAAATTGTTGTTCTGGCGTTGAAATTTTCATTTTTTCATATTGTGGGTTAAATTATTAAATCCAGCATTAAAACTCCAACTAACCCGATAACAGCAACCAGGGTTTCCATCACAGTCCAGGAGCGTAGCGTGTCTTTCACACTGAGGTTGAAGTATTCTTTAAAAAGCCAGAATCCTGCATCGTTAACATGCGATAAAACCAGGCTTCCGGCACCTATAGACAATACCATCAAATTAGGATTGGTATGCGTTTGAATTACCAGGGGAGCAACCATTCCAGCCGCAGTTAATCCGGCCACGGTGGCCGACCCAACTGCAATTCTAATCATCGCAGCAATCAGCCAGCCCAGTACTAAAGGAGACAGGGGCATTAGTTGCAGTGAAGCGGCAATTTCGTGGCTAACGCCACTGTCAGTCAGCACTTGTTTTAAAGCTCCGGCTCCCCCTATTATGAGTAATATCATTGCTACATCCTTTACGGAATCACCAAAAATATTCATGATGGTCTTCATGCTTTTCCCTTGCCTAATTCCCAACGAGTAAGTAGCAAAGCCTAAACAAAGTAACATTACTATACCGGCGTCTCCCACAAATTTATAGACACCACTATACCTCTTTGAATCTTCGGTAAAAAAAGGCAATGCAGTAGTAATTATCAAAAGAATGACTGGTAGTAAAGCTGTAAAAAAACTATTAAACGTGTTCGGAAGTTTATCGTTAGACAGTGCTTTTGGCCGGAAAATTTCGAGTGGTTGAGAATTTATGTTCTTAAGTGTTCTTGCATATAATGGTCCGGCAATAACGATAGCAGGTATAGCTATGAGAATTCCAAGAATCAGGGTTATACCCATGTTAGCACCAAATTGTGTAACCAGAGCCGATGGGGATGGGTGAGGGGGTAAAAAACCATGAGTTACGGACAAGGAAGCGAGCATTGGCAATCCGATATATACGGCAGGTAGTTTATATTGATAAACAACCGAAAACACCAACGGTATCATGAGTACAAAGCCAACACCATAAAAGAGAGGAATTCCTATAATAAAGCCAGTAGTGACTAATGCCCACTGGATATATTTTTCACCGAAAGAGGCCATCATTACTGATGCTATTTTTTGCGCGGCCCCACTTTCAGCAACTAGTTTACCAAGCATTGCTCCTAATGAGATAATAATAGCGATGGATCCTATAGTATCACCAATTCCCTTCTCCACTGTTTTGGCGAGTTTATCAATCGGTATATCCAAAAAAATTCCCGTAATAAAGGATACGACCAGAAATGCAAGAAATGGATTCAGTTTGAACGCGGTGATAAGGAGTATGAGGCTTGCTATCGCTAAAAGAACAATCAGCAGGGTCATCAAATGCAGATTTAACTAATAAAAATGTTACTTACTCTTTTGCTTCTGTCACAATTTTAAATCTAACGGTCGCGTCAACTTTTATGTGAATTACCGAGGGTGTACATCTTCAATTTGACCTTGGCTCCACAGCTTGGTGATCGTGCCCATTGTGTTCTGGATCGCAGCTTTCCGCGCGAAAGCTAAAATTGATCCTTCAACAAAACAGCTATGCGCTCAAAAATAAATCAGGCATGAAGATAGGGTTATCACCGCTTTAAAGCTATCGCAAATAAGAGTTCCCGAAAGTCTGTCTTTCAGAATGGGTTAGCGATCCACTTAATTTTTAAATTTCTGTTTTTGTAATTCTTAGGTAGTGTTTTTTTTTCTAGTCTCACTATGCTTGGAGTTTGTCCAAATATCTTATTGCATTACTTATGATGTCATCTTCACAGACGTGATATTTTTTTCTCGAGTTAAACCCAAGCTTGCTGAGTGTTTTGCACCCGGCTCCGTTAGCGGCAAGCCTGTTGGACGCTTCTAAACTTTTCAGGCAGTCTTAAACTTTGTATTGACTGGCAAATGCTTTTCTGCACTGGATGGCCTCTCCAAATGCTCTAACTTGTAATCACCTCATCTTAAAGTGTGATGGCGACGGTCAATCATTTCACCATACGAAAGCCGCGAAACTAATTCCTTTCAACACTTGTTGAGTACTATATTTAAATTGATATACCTGCTGCGGACAAGCTCCCGCGCATCTTTTTTCAATTTGCAGAATTACCAACCACGCTGTGTTTAAGCGGAGCACAGAAAATGGTCATTCTACCAAGTTGATCTCCAACTTACCACACGAAATTATCTGTGTAAGCTTTGCCGGTTATGCTTCACATCAAACCTTTAAATGCGTCCACTCAAGTTATTATGTAGGCTACACTTGAAGATTTACAGCGGAGCGATTGTTGCTGCATTAAGCAATTTCCGGTGAGTCATTGTGGTTGTGGGTTTGCCTGTGGTCCTTTTACCGGTTGATGAGAGTAAGCGTTCAAAAAATTGCTCGAAACCGGTACATGATGCCGCGCCAGATTTCAAGGGCCTTAACATCCGGAAGCTTTCCTAAAAATTTGGTTATAAAGAATAGTTCGTAATTTCCCTGAGTTGCCTGCTATCAAAATTTTGTAACCCAACAGGCAAGCATATGCATCTAACTCCAAGGGAATCAGAAAAGTTATTGCTCTTCCTCGCCGGCGAGCTGGCCAGAAAACGAAAAGACCGCGGTCTTAAATTAAATTATCCCGAATCCATCGCATTCATCAGTAGCGCGCTACAGGAAGCGGCACGCGACGGCAAGTCTGTAGCCGAGGTGGTATCATTTGGTAGCGGTATCTTATCGAGGGCCGAAGTAATGGAAGGCATTCCCGAGATGATCACTGAAATACAAATCGAAGCTACCTTTCCCGACGGTACAAAACTGGTAACTGTTCATCACCCCATTCGCTGATCACAAACTGCCTGGTATGATCCCTGGAGAATACATTTTACGTAAAGAACCCATCGCGTGTAACGAGCAGCGTTCCATTGAAAAAATAACAGTGGTAAACACAGGTGACAGGCCGGTGCAAATTGGGTCGCATTTCCATTTTTTCGAAGTGAACTCACAATTGCAATTCGACAGGCCGAAAGCTTTTGGCATGCGGTTAAACATTCCTGCTGGCACCGCAATTCGTTTTGAACCCGGAGAAGAAATGGACGTAACACTTGTGAGTTATGGAGGCTCCAAAATCGTAGTTGGTTTTAACAATCTTACCAATAGTCAGACTGATTTGGAAAGTAACAAAACGGCTGCGACGGAAAAAGCCCTTTCGCTCCAGTTCAAAACTAAAACTTCATGAGCCTTGCTATCAATCGCATTAAGTACGCTAACATGTATGGCCCAACCACCGGCGATAAAATACGGTTGGCTGATACTGAGCTTTTTGTAGAAATTGAAGAGGATTTTACAGTGTATGGAGATGAAGCAAAATTTGGCGGTGGAAAAACCATCCGCGACGGCATGGCGCAATCCGCAACTGCAACGCGCAATGAAGGCGTACTTGATCTGGTAATTACAAGCGTGGTAATTATTGATCATTGGGGAGTCGTTAAAGCAGATATCGGTATCAAGGATGGTAGAATTATTGGTATAGGCAAAGCCGGTAACCCCGACACAATGGATGGTATTACGCCAAACATGGTGATTGGCGCCTCAACTGAAGTACACGGCGGTGCCGGTTTGATAGCAACGGCGGGCGGCATCGATACACATATACATTTTATTTGTCCGCAATTAATTGACCATGCACTTTTCAGCGGCATCACAACGATGCTTGGCGGCGGCACTGGTCCTGCTGATGGTACTGCTGCAACAACAGTCACACCCGGTGCCTGGTACATTCAGAAGATGCTGGAAGCTGCAGATGAATTTCCCATGAACCTGGGATTTTTTGGTAAGGGCAATTGCGCTACCACAGCCCCGCTGGCTGAACAAATTGAAGCCGGTGCCTGTGGATTAAAAATTCATGAAGACTGGGGGGCTACCCCTGCCGTGATTGACGCAGCTTTATCGGTAGCCGATAAATACGATGTTCAGGTGGCCATTCACACGGACACGCTAAATGAAAGCGGTTTTCTGGAAGATACCATTGATGCCATCAACGGAAGGGTGATTCACACCTTTCACACCGAGGGTGCCGGCGGCGGTCACGCGCCGGATATTATCAAGGCAGCCATGTTCCCTTATGTGCTTCCTTCATCAACCAATCCTACCAGACCATTTACGGTAAATACCATCGAGGAACACCTCGACATGCTCATGGTCTGCCATCACCTCGATAAATCGGTGCCGGAAGATGTAGCTTTTGCTGACTCGCGGATCCGGCCGGAGACGATAGCTGCCGAAGATATTTTGCATGATATGGGTGTGTTTAGCATGATGAGTTCCGACTCACAGGCAATGGGAAGAGTGGCTGAGGTGGTTATCCGCACCTGGCAAACAGCCGACAAGATGAAGAAACAAAAAGGCCCGCTCGGAAACGACAGGGAAAATAACAACGACAACTTCCGGGTCAAAAGATACATTGCTAAATACACGATTAACCCTGCAATTGCACACGGTATAGCTCATATAGTGGGTTCGTTAGAAACAGGAAAATGGGCCGACATTGTACTTTGGAAGCCCGCTTTATTTGGTGTTAAGCCTGAAATGATCATTAAGGGCGGGATGATCACTGCCAGTAAAATGGGTGATCCCGGGGCATCTATTCCAACGCCCCAGCCGGTTATCTATCGCCGCATGTTTGGTGCTTATGGAAAAACCATGCAGCGCACCTGCATCACCTTTGTTTCGCAGGCTGCTGCTTCGAGCGGTATTGTGGATGGGTACGGTCTTTCTAAAGTAATAGTGCCGGTGAAGAACTGCCGGAACATTTCGAAAAAGGATCTGATCCATAATGATCAAACACCCGAGATTGATGTGAATCCGGAGAATTACGAAGTGAAAGTTGACGGTATCCGGATTACCTGCGAACCAGCGGAGATATTACCCATGGCACAACGTTATTTTTTGTTTTAACTGCAACAACATGGTCATTAAAGAAAAAGTCGGTAACCTTTCTTCTCTTAAGGGCGATGGGCGTACTATAGACTGGCTGCCCCTGGAATGGTACGAATGCAGCAAACGTATCCTTCACAAAAAAACCGGCAGTGGGAGAGAAGTGAATTTAAAGTTTTTGAAGGAAGCTCAATATTTGCAGTCAGGTGATGTATTGTATGCGGATGATGAATTCCTAATCGTCGTAGACGTTTTGTGCTGCGACGCGATCGTTATAACCCCTGCATCAATGTATGAAATGGCCCTCATCTGCTACGAGATTGGTAACAAACATCTTCCAGTATTTTATCAGGAAGACGCACTGCTAATGCCGTATGACCCGCCACTGCTTAAGCTCCTGCAAACCTTGGGGTTACATCCCGATGTACAAAAACGACAGTTGATCCAACAATTACGAACAACTGTTTCAGCACATAGCCACCAGGGAAGCAACAGCCTGTTTTCAAAAATTTTAAAGCTCACCGCTACGCCGAATGAATAGCCTCCTTTCCCTGCTACAGCTTTCTGATCCGGGTTTGCCGATCGGAGGGTTTTCCCACTCTGCCGGACTGGAAACGTATGTACAGTATGAGCTTGTCACAAACAAGAAGACTGCTAAAGAATTCATTGAAGGACAACTGAAGTTTAACCTGGCACTTACCGATGCAGCGTTTGTTTCGCTCGCCTATGATGCGGTAATTAAAAACGAACTCAGCACCCTGCTGCAACTGGATGTAGAATGTATGGCGGTGAAGCTCCCCAGGGAAACTCGTGAGGCAAGCCGTAAATTAGGATTTCGTCTACTCAAAATCTTCGCGCTTTTGGCTGAACATGATTTAATCAAGGGTTATAGAGCAGCAATTGCGGCTGGTGAAATAGGCGGTCATTATCCAATCGTCTTTGGCATGCTTGCCTGCATACTACATATAGGTAAAAGAGATACCCTTACCGGATTTTTTTATACCGCAGCTGCCGGTATGGTAACCAACTGCGTCAAGCTGATTCCTTTGGGCCAGCAAGATGGACAGGAGCTTTTATTTTCGTTGCAGGCTCTGCTGGGCACATTGGTAGAGAAGTCGTTAGAACCAGATAGGGATCTGATCGGGCTGTGCTGTGCAGGATTCGACATTCGATGTATGCAACATGAGCGCTTGTACTCCCGCCTGTACATGTCTTAGAAAAAGACCTGCAACTTGTTAACTAGAATGACTATACGGGATGAACGTTTCAAAAACGAGGTGAATCCAAGAGTATCAAAACAGTACAGATAACGGAAGCTAAAAACTTGAATAAAATTAGTTATGGAAAGGAAGTACAT
>JBGTIL010000497.1:0-9892 GCA_041745695.1 Chitinophagaceae bacterium
TATCATTTGTATTGAAGGTAGCCACAGCATTCGGACAATTTCCCAGGGTAGTAGTGGTAGGGTTTTGTGCCCATAGAGAAGATGCTAACAAGACTGATGCTGCGCACAGACCCGAACCTAATACATTGTAAACACGACTCATAGTCCAAAATTTTAAGAGTGATTGAAACTGTAAACAGTTCTCTTAAGGGTAAGGACGATCAATAAAGTTTACATGGGATTGAGACTGGGCTACACACACAGGGAGGAGCTAAAAACATTCCCCTTTTTTCGATCCTGGGGGCACCTGTATACAACCAAACTACAACTTGAAACCGTAAGACGCAATGGGTTGCAAATAAAAAAGTCTGCACCGTTGAAATGCAGACTTTACAAAAAATATTATGTGGTATTTACTCAGCAACTACCTCAAACTCAACATTAGCATGTTGGCCGTTGCCAAAGTCTATTGCTGCTTTGTAGGTACCTAATTCTTTCACATCGTCAGTGATTGAAATCTTTTTTCTGTCGATCTCGTAACCCTTCTGATCACGGATAGCACGGGTAATCTGAAGCGGCGTAACGCTTCCGAAGATCTTGCCGCTGGTTCCGGTTTTCGCGCCCACTTTTAAAGGAGCTTCCTGCAGCTTTGCAATAACGGAGGCGATCTGCGCCATCATTGCGTCTTCCTTCTTCTTGGCAACCTTTAATTTCTCTGTCAATTGCTTGCGATTGGAAAGGTTGGCCTCAACTGCCAGTTTTTGCGGTATCAGGAAATTACGGGCGTAGCCGTTCTTTACTTTTACCAGTTCGTTCTTGCCACCCAGGTTATCTACGTCCTGGATTAATATGATGTCCATGTTGTTTGTTTTTACCCAATGAAGCACTGCGCTCCACTGTCCCTCACCGCGACCAGCCATATCTTCAAAAAAGAAGCAAGATCATTGCGAGGTTAGGATGATGTTATTTTAAAAGGTCTGTTACGTACGGTAGGAGCGAAAGCTGCCTTGCTTTTTTAATAGCATCGCTCACTTTACGCTGGTATTTCAAAGAATTACCTGTAATGCGGCGCGGTAGCATTTTTCCCTGCTCATTCAAAAATTTCTTAAGAAATTCTACATCCTTATAATCGATGTAGCGGATGCCATACTTCTTAAAACGACAAAATTTCTTAGGGCGCTTTTCCTGCTTAATGGCAGTAAGGTATTTAATCTCATTCGGTCTAGCCATTGATCACCTCCTTAACTTTTTCGTTACCTGTAGGTAACCCATTTCTTTTCCTGTAATTGTACTCCACGGCATACTTATCCAGCCGGGTAGTCATGTGACGGAGAACACTCTCGTCGCGCAGAAGCTGAATTTTCAGCTTCTCATTGAAGTCGGATGGCGCAATAAATTCCGTAACCCAGTATAAACCTGTAGTTTTTTTCTGGATTGGGTACGCCAGTGATTTAAGACCCCATGGAGCTTCACTAACAATTTCGCCACCTGCATCGGTAACCATTGTTGTAAATTTCCTCTGAGCGGTTTTATATTCTTCGTCGCTCAGAACGGGGGTAAAAATCACCATCAATTCGTAATTGTTCATTACCCTGTGTGTTTGGTTAAAAAATAAATTTGGAGCGCAAAGGTAAGCCTATCGTCCTATTAGTAGCGCAGGGTGCAGGAATTGATGTCAGACACCGCAAAAAGCGATGCCGGTCGGCTTGTTTGCTGACAGAAGGGGCACTGCTCCCAGAGAGGCTTCGCCTTACAAAGCTATTCAATCACCAGCTTCTGGGTAATTACACCTTCAGTACTGAGCAGCCTCACTATGTAGATGCCTTTGCTCCAGCCGGCAGCTAAAATGGTTGTAATTCCTGGTTGAAGGGCACCCGACTTCATTATTTTCCCGGAAAGGTGCACCACCTGTAGGTACACAGGCGCGTCAAATGAATTGGAGATGGTGAATCTATGCTTCACGGGGTTGGGGTGGACCGTTAACCGGGTTTCATTGAAATTCAGCTGAATGATGGCTGAAAACGAAGTGCTGCCATCCAGGTCTATTGATTGCAGCCGGTAAAAGTTGCTTCCCTTCAGGGGCTCGCTATCAGTGAATGTATACAGCCTGCTAAGCCCACTCGTCCCGGAAGCCGGAAGCGTACCTATGGACGTCCAATCACGCGTGCCCGACGACCGCTGCACAACGAAACGGCTTGCATTCAGCTCTCCGGCAGTGGTCCAGGTGAGCTGCACCCCTGCAGGCAGTTTTCGCGCTTCAAACGAAGTAAGCTTCACCGGCAATACTGCTGAATTACTTTGAAAGAAATAACGGGTTAACACCGGGTAATGATCAGACGTTGTGTTGGCATAGTTGGTAACCAGAGCGGCTACATCGGTTTTAATGGCAGCTGAACGGCCGATGTAGTCCGCTTTCAATTCATTGCTCAGGATAACATGATCGATCACATTCGGAAAGCTGGCAGTAGAAGAGGCACCTTTTAAGCTAAGGGCCAGGGTCGGCGCCAGGTAGTGATTGTCATCAACAGAGTCTGCAACAAACACCTGGTAAGAAGATACAGTATCCGCACCGGTTGTAGGGGCAATGCTTTGGTCAAGGTCATCGTTGAAGTCGCCAAGAAGAATGATACGTGCGTTTGGAAACTGCAGGTCCAGCGTGTCTTTCAAAGCCTGCGCGCCCAGTTTCCTGCGCTCGTAGGCTTCTATCTGTTCGGCAGGATTGCCGGTATTGGCTTTTGCATGAATAACAACGAAGTTCATGTTCCGGGTTACTCCGCCCAGGGTCACGTTGGCATTCAGCAGGAAAGGAAAACGCCCGGAAGCCCACCAGTACGCTGCATTTACGGAATCCTGCGCAACCGCATGATGTCGGAGCAAGCCCCTGGTGGTGATATTTGAGAAAACATTCCTGTTGAATATGAAGCCGTTCTTTTGTGCGCCTGCATAATCGGGGTCAGATGCATCGGTTGCATACGAACCGTAGTCAGCAATAGTATAACCAAACTCAGATCCAAGAGAATCAGTCACTCTCTTCAAACGGTTGGTGTCAACGATCTCTGAAAAAGCAAAGAGGTCGGCATTGAGGTTTCGCAGAATGGTTTTGACATTCGTTTCCTGGAGGTCTTTGTTCACCGGGCCAAACCCTGTTCCGGTAGCACCAAACCATTCTATATTCCAGTTTACCACATCCAGCGTGTTACTCATGAGGTAAGAGTTGCCTGACAGTTCGGCCAATGGGCTGGTGTAGTTTCCAGAGGAGGCTGTGATATTCCCTGCAAAGCTTCTGTTCGGCGCCCTTGGAACAAACCGAATATAAAACTGAACACCGCCTGTATTGATCTCAGCCGCAGTATATACAATCGCGCTTAACGGTGTGGATGCATCTTTCGATAAACCAAAGCCGGCAGGAGCCGTAAACGTTACATCACCAGTAAAGTCGCTGGCTGCTACGAATAAGCTCTTCCAGGCAGAATTGCTTCCGCTAGCCGAAGTACCAAAATCCAGTAAGCGAACTTCCGGGGTCAGGTTAGGCAGCGGCAATGCAGTACTGCTGTAAATCAAAACATCGTCCAGTGTCCAGCGGGCAGCGGCACTGGTTGAAGAAGTGTACACCCAGGCTACATATACAGCAGTGCTGCTGTTAAAGGCAGACAGGTTAATGCTGTCGGATAACGTCCATGTGTCACTACCTGCTTCCGGAAAACGACCGTTTAGATCTGTCCACGTTGCTGCAGCCGGACTGCCCGAACCTGAATAATTAGACGACACCTTAAGCTTCAGACCCTTTCCTGAAAAGGCGGTGCGGGTGTAAAATTGCAGGAGCGGTATTGAGGTGCCCAACAGATCGAATTTCGGGGATATGAACCAGTCTTCGTTTGCCTGTGCCGTACCAGCAAAACCACTTATTTGAATCGCTGAATCCTGCGATGTGCCGGTACCCAAATAAGTTCTGCCAAAGCGGGTGCAATTCCATGTTTGTGCCCCCGAAACACTAAAGGTTTGAAAACCTGAAGTTGTGTAATGACTGCATCGGTTGAAATTATAAATTGATCCTACCAGGCCTTCTGCTGGTGGAGCTGTAGTTGTAAAAGCCCAGGTGTTGTTCCCCGCGATGCCAGTAAAAAGATTCCCTGATGCATCTTCCAAAGCACTCCCATCCACTTCAAAGTAATAGTCGGTATTGTTTGCGAGAGCTGCAACCGGAAAGCTTACAGTATTACCACTTACGAGTACAGCAGGGCTGGTAATGTCAATGGTTTGTACCGTACTGCCGTCTGCTTTTTGCTTCAGTTGAATACTGCCGGTGCCTTTCCTGATGTTCTCATTGAAATAAATCATTGCAGTGAACTGTAAAGGCACGCCGCCCGAGCCATTTGCCGGGTACAGCGATGTTACGGAAGGTGCGGTATTATCGGTACTCCCGTTACTAACTGCGGTGAGTTTTATATTATCGATAGATATCTTTGGTCTTGATCCCCCGGTTCCTCCCATTCCATTGTGGTAATAAAATCGGAGCCTGGCAGATCCACTGTTATTGAACACTGCAGGAAGTGCCACACTGACGATGCTGCCGCTTGTTGGACTGGAATTAGTAAAATTAAGTACGGCTGCGGAAGCAAGTTCGGTATAGGTAGCATTGTTCACAGTATAGTACACGCGAAGCGACCCTTTTCGGTCTCCGGTATTATTGTTTAACGAAGCCCAGTCGAAGCTCAGGGTGCCTGCATTGACGCCCGAAAAATCTGCTAAAAAATCTATGGCGGTACTGGTGCTGTTATCAGCAGCGCCGGTGGACAGCAGCACAATATTCTGTGCTTGGGTTGTCTGAAGGGTGCCCTTTTGTACACCTCCGGAAAATCCGGTTACAAAAGTTGAAGTTGCGGTGGTTATCCGCGTGCCCTCAGGAATGATGCCTGAGCCGTTTACTATTACAGGCGCGAAATAAGTTGCGCCGATGCCGGAGGTAAAACCATTAGACCAATTAGCGATATCGGCAAAGGATTCTATATAGTTGCTGTCTGGCTGATCTGCCATGCGCACGGGGGTTTGTGCTCGACTTTGCAAAACGGAAAGAAGTAAAAAAACTAAAATGGGGATTTTTTTCATGCCGTTATCAATGAGGCGGTAAAGCTATTGGCATAAAGGGTTTCGCCATCAAGCGCGGGGTAAACAATTTGTAAACATTCTGTCCCCTTGCTGTCTGCAATCTTATTTCATGTATACACGACCGCTGTCCTGAGTTTCCTAACTAAGGACATTCCTTCAAACGACCGCCTTTCAAACAAATGTCCGGCCAAGCATCAACGACGTAAACCTTCCGAAGTTTACTGAGCAGTATTATAGGAACGTCCTTAGTTAGGAAACTAAGGACAGCAGTCGCTTATAATTTACATAGTACTTACAAACGCGGGGGGGCTTACCATAAATAATATCTCTACAGCTGTAAGCGGCCGCTGTCCTGAGTTTCCTAACTAAGGACATTGCTTCAAACGACCGCATTTCAAACGAGTGTCCGGCCAAGCATCAACGCCGTAGACCTTCCGAAGTTTACTGAGCAGTATTATAGCAACGTGCTTAGTTAGGAAACTAAGGACATTCCTTCAACGACTGCTTTCCAACAAGTGTCTGGCTAAGCAGTCCCGCAGATATCAAGGCTTGGAAACCTGAGCCTGCTCGGAGGTTTTCGCAGGGAGGTATACCATAAAGACCGAACCCTCACCCGGTATACTGTTAGCTGTAACGTATCCATTATGATTTTCGATAACCCTGCGTACAATGGAAAGTCCGATGCCGCTACCCTTGTAATTGGCCGCGCCATGCAAACGGGTAAATAAATTGAAAATCTTTTCGGCATCCTGCTGTTCAAAGCCAACACCGTTATCGGCTACGGCGATACAGTAAAAGCTCTGGTTAAGCGCTTCCATCGGAACATGGACTGACATGCTATCGCCTGCAACTTTACTGCAGGTGATGTTGATTTTGGGGGGCACATCCGGTTTCGCGTATTTAAGTGCATTGCCGATCAGGTTTTGAAATGCCTGCTGCAGTTGGCGGGGATAGGCTTTAAAAACAAACAAATCCCCCACCCGAACGACCGCTTTTTTTTCTTCGATCTCCAGGTCAAGGTCGCTGATCACCAATTCCATCAGCTTGTTCATGTCTACCTCCTCAAAAGTTTTTGCGCTCAGGCTTACTTCGGAGAAAGACAATAAATCGTCGATCAGTGAGCTCATACGTGCAGAAGCCCGGTCCATCCGATTAAAATAAGTGCGCTCTTCTTCCGTCATTCTGTCGCCGAGGCTTTTATTCAGCTGATCGCTGAAAATACGCACCTTACGCACCGGCTCTTTTAGGTCATGCGAGGCAGCATAAGCAAATTCCTGGAGATTGGTATTAGACCGTTGCAATTCTTCTACGGTGCGTTCCAATTGTAACTGGGTTTTCTTCAACGAAGAAAAGTCCGTAAACGTACCAATGATCTCATCCTGCAAACGGGTGATTACGATATTGATCCAGGCCTCGTATTTATGACCTTCATAGAAAAAGTCGAACTGGGTTTTTTGACCTGTTTCATAAGTAGATTTAAGCGCCTCGAATAAACCATTCGCTTTGTAGCGTCCGAACCAGCGCGAACCCAGTTCGCCGATGAGGGCATCAGGTTCCTGATCAGTGAAAGCAGCAAGTGCTTTGTTCACAAGTGTAAATCGAAAATCTACAATCGTACCCGTTTCATCCATGACCGGGCTACCGGTAAATACGCCTGCCTGCGAACTATCTACAACAGCCCTCGTTTTGGCTGCCGACCGTTCCAGGGACAATTGTGCTTCTTTGGTAGAGGAGATGTCTGTAAAGATGGTGATGAGCCGGTTGTCGTCTATCTTCGATATCGAGATCTCCAGCCACCTGCCGGTAGATTCAAGTTGGTATTGTATAGATGAAGAAATACCTGTTTCAAGCGAATCTAAACAGAGCTTGTAATACGGTGACTGGAGAATATTGGGTTCCAGTTCCACCGCTGTTTTAGATAGATAAATTTCTTTGGAAAGTCCGGTGAATTGCACTGCGGCTTCATTAACCAGTATGGTGCGAACATCGATGATACGCCCGCTTTCATCCCTGATCATCTCCGAAACCGATATGCCGTTAGATGAAAACTTTAAGATGTCGTCGAAAAGATTTTTCTGTTTTTCCAGTTCCTCAGAGGCTGCTTTACTCTGGGTAATATCTGTGAGCATAGATACAAAGCCATCATCGAGTCTGGAGACCGAACTGGAGATCCATTTTTCTACCCTTGGAAGGTATCGCTCCTGTTGCATCGGCTGTCCTGTTTCAACCACGGCTACGTACAGGTCAAAAGCATGTTCGGCACCGATATCGCGCAAAATCTGCCGGAAAGATGCATGTTCCTCAGGCATGGTACCTGTGAGCTGGTTGCTGCGTTCGTTGTTCATACGCAATACGAAATCCGTAATTTCAGGTCCCTCCCGCACTGCTTCAAAAACAACAATTCCAGTGGCGGAATTTCCAATTATAGATTTCAGAACACGACTGGTTTTCTGCTCTTTTTGCTCCGCCTCCATTTGCGCAACCCGGTCGCGGCTAATGCAAAGTAAACCTTCTTCATGCGGCTGTGTATGAATGGCAACAAAGCGGTTTAGTGATAAAACATAGAAGTAAAATTCTTTGGCTTTCTTATTTCCCCAAACCTCCAGCAAATTCGTGAAGGTTTCGCGGGCATAATCATGCGAAGGAAAATTGTCTGCAACCACCCGCAAACCGGTGATGGTTTCCTGTTGAATAAAGGCTGCGTTCGCTTTTTGATTGGCAAATGCAATCCTGAAGTCTTTTACTGTATGCTCCTCGTTGAACACTGGTGTTACCCAAACAATAATGTCGGGTAATGAGTCCAGCAGTGATGTTGCAACTAATAGCGGTTCAGAATATGGCATACAGAATAGCAGTAAATTAAATATTCTGAGTAAACAAACAAAGTGCTGGTAAGTTTATTTCAGTCCTGTTCTCTTTTCTTATCATGGCTGACTGCAATTTTCCCAACCAATGGTGGTATAGTAGCGTTGTTACTAACGGTGATGGTTGGGGTCTGGCTGTGGTGCACCAGGCGAGGATATTAATTGGATCCCCGCAGGATAGTCGATGATCAGTTTGCGGACAACCTTTGTATTAATGCAACCAGTCGTTAGAAGTCGAATTCTCTGCGGTGCATATTCCATCGAAAGCCAGCAGAAAAGAGCAGGCTCGGTGGCGGCGAAAATCCTGTAATGGCAACCCGCTCACGCCTGTACTGCGTACTGGCTTCTACAAACATGTTAGGCCTCAATTCGTATGACAACAGCATGCTTGCAAGTGCTACGCGGGTTGGGGCACCAGCACCTATAGCAAAGCCGTAATCCTTATTCCGGAAAGGTGGAACATTGGGTAAAAAAATATTGGAACCAAAGGACACGCTACCCGTGTCTCTTCCCTGCTTATAATACATTGCCTTGCCCTGTAACAACCACCTGGGAGCGGGCTGGTAACGGGCAAGGGCTATCCATTCCTGGAAGTTTGCACCCAAGGGGTGAGCCAGTGGTTGATTATAGTGCGTGTAGTTGGCCACTGAATCGCGGTGAGAATAAGTAAAAGGACGGGCCCTGTTTACTTCCATTTGCAGATCGAGATTATCAACTCCAAACGCATCAACGTATTTGGCACCGAGCTGTAAAGCATACTTGTTACCCCACCAGCCATCGTTTTTGCGCAGTTCCGAAAGATTAAATTCATCCAGCAGGAACTGTCCATACAACTGAAATTTTCCTGCCAGGTTTGCCTTAACATCGAGACCCGCAACTGCATTGTCAAAGCTCCCATTCTGCTGTTCAATGGACCGGTAAAAAATAACCGGATTGAGGTAGCCAAATTCAAAACGATCCTTGCGTCCAAATACTACGCCTTCAAACAAACCTATATTCAACCATTTGGTAACTGCCAGGTCGAGGTGGTGCATGGCCGCATACTTCTTTGGAATAAGAATATCAGCACCGGTTCTTTCGGAGGCCTGCAGTTCCATAAACAAGTTCTGGTAATTAAATTTCCAGATCCTTGTGTTGAGTTTGAGAAATAGGGTGCTGTTGCTGAAGTCACTAAGGAATAAACTTCGGTGACCATTGCCGATAAAGTTCTTGTCGAATCCAAAAGCCACATCTATCACCTTGGCTACACCAAAAGTGATATGTCCGCGGGCGTCAAAATAATCGTAGCCCCGCACTTTGAAATCCTTGTAAAACCCGGCACCCGGCACTGCCTGCCGTTCTTTTTCAAAAGCCTGAACATAAAGTGGGTCCCGCTCCTGGTTATCTGTAACGTAGGCAGAGAAACCTACTTTATCCATAATGCGTCCACGCAGCGTAACTCCTCTTGTGTTTAAAAAAAGGTGTTGATCGTTGTTCCTTTCCTTGGCAACAACATATTGAACCACGGGGTTTACTGCTAAAAAGAAATCGGGCGTGTATACTTCGTACAAGTTGGCTCCTGTCTGATAAAAACTCTTTCCAATTCCCTTTTTGCTTTTGTAATCGTCTCGTTTGCCCATTGCCCATTCAAGGTTACTCATCATCGCGAGACGATAATTGTAAGCATCTACTTTTGATATGCTGGCGAGAGAATCTAACCTGCCAAGGTGGGTCACAAACTGCCTGCGACTGAATGGTTTGTTTTTAGAAAAATTCAGAATGGTATCTGATCCTCTTTTTATTTCCAATCGTTCCAAAATCACATTTTCCCGTGCTCCCTGCGAAAAGTAGGTGGTTTGCCCCGCAACAGGCTGTATGAAAGATAAAATGAGAAGCGCAACGACTAGTTGTTTAATTTGCATGCAGGGTTATTTATAGAATAAGAATGATGCAAAAATACCAGA
>JBGTIL010000498.1:0-9660 GCA_041745695.1 Chitinophagaceae bacterium
TACGGTAGCGACTCCAAAAGCTACAAGGATCGATAATAATAATAAAGTAACCACGCCTGCTCCTGCGCCTTCACCCGTTGTTACCGCGGCTCCTCCCCGCCCGAAGGCGGTTTTGGGCAGAACCGTTGGCGGTAACGGCAACGGCGGAAATGGAGCAGATACCTACAAGCCCGGAACGGGCGAGGGCGTTGCGGGAGGTACGGGCGACCAGGGCCGCCCGGGGGGCTCACCTAACGGTACTGATTATTCGGGCTCACCGAGGAACCTCAGCGTGCGTGTGGTAAATATTCCCGCTCAGAACTTTCAGGATGAATTTAATGAGGGCGGCAAAATAGCACTCGATGTGGTAGTTAACGAATCGGGAAAACTTGTTTCAGCACAGTACCAGCCGAGGGGCTCATCGCTGCCGAGGTCCAGCAAACAGGCAGGCATAGCACTCCAGCGCGCACGCGAAATATCGTACCCGAAGTACGATGGAGGATTTAAACAAACCCTCAACTTCAACTTTTCAGTTAGATAGTATTGCAGCCCATACATTTTGGTTCATGACTTACGAGGAAACACTGGCTTATATTTTCGCGAAACTCCCTATGTTCAGCCGTGTAGGTGCCAGTGCTTACAGGGAAGACCTTACAAATACAAAAACCCTCTGTGCCCACCTCGGCAATCCGGAGATTAAATTCAAAAGCATTCATGTTGCTGGCACTAATGGCAAGGGCTCGGTAAGCCACATGCTTGCTGCCGTGCTGCAGGCAAATGGCTACACTACAGGCTTGTATACTTCGCCGCATCTTTATGATTTTCGGGAAAGAATCAAGATCAACGGTGCAATGGTTGACAAAAACTTTGTGGTCGACTTTATAGAGCAACTCCGTCCCCTGATCGAAAGCCTGAAGCCATCCTTTTTTGAAATTACGGTGGCACTTGCCTTCCACCTGTTTGCGGAAAAGAAAGTGGACGTAGCCATCATCGAAGTGGGCCTCGGTGGCAGGCTCGACAGTACCAATGTGATTGTACCCCTTGCATCTGTGATCACCAATATTGGCTGGGATCACATGAACATTTTGGGCGATACGTTAGAAAAGATTGCCACTGAAAAAGCGGGCGTCATTAAAGACAGCATTCCTGTAATTATCGGCGAAAGAGACAGTGATACAGCTGCGGTGTTTGCTGCCACAGCAGGCAATAGAAATGCACCCGTGTACTTTGCCTCTGATCGGTTCGCAGCAAAGCATTACCGCTGGGAAAAAGATTTGCTGCACGTACAGGTTGCAGATTCAGTGCAGAACAAGAGCATTCACTACAAGCTCGACCTGCCCGGCATTTACCAGGTGAAAAACATTTGCACCCTGCTTCAGACACTTGCGGTGATCGGGAACGATTTCGTTTTGAATGAAGCAAAAACCCAAGATGCCCTGACCATGGTCAAAGCTACCACTGGACTTTCAGGACGCTGGGAGGTGATCAGCGATGCGCCTAAAATAGTGCTTGATGTTGCGCACAACCCTTCCGGGATTAGCGAACTGGTAAAGCAACTCGACCACGAAGCATACCAGAAGCTGCACATTGTGTTGGGGATGGTGAAAGACAAGGAAGCAGCTGCTGTTTTATCGCTGCTCCCTACCGCGGCAACCTATTATTTTACGCAGGCACACATACCCCGGGCGCTGCCAGCATCCGAGTTAGCAGCAGCTGCCAATCAGCACCAATTGAAAGGTGCGATCTATCCCCACGTTGCTGCTGCCCTGATGGCTGCAAGGGAAAGCGCTGCAAGCAAAGACCTGATACTGGTTTGCGGCAGTATTTTTCTTGTTGCCGAAGTAGAAAGAGAAGCTTTTAATAACTAAGCTGACTTATCTTATCCAGGGCATAAAAAATCGTGTTCACGTGCAGGCTCTGCATAATCTTGTTTTCTCTTACCAGTGCTTTGACTTCCTCCACCGATAGAATAACCACTTCGAGGTCCTCGGTTTCATCAAGACTCTGTTCGCACTTTTTTTCGCCGCCTGTTGCAAGGAACATGTGCGTGAAGTTGTTGGTAGTAGATGGGTTGGCGGAAGTCTTTCCAAGGTATTCGTACGTCTCAAATTCGAATCCTGTTTCTTCCAACACTTCGCGGCGTGCAGCAGTTTCGGGATCTTCACCATGCTCTGACACACCACCAGGCAGTTCCATTCCCACTTCTTCAATTCCATGGCGATACTGCTTTACCATCACCACTCGATCATCCTTGGTCATCCCAAACACGTTTACCCAGTCGGCGTACTCGTTCACATAAAATGCGGGAACCAGCTTGCCATTAGGCAACTCACACTGGTCTTTTCGGATGGTAAGCCACGGCTCCTGGTGAAGATATTCTGAGGCTAAAACTTTCCACTTCATATAATGCGATAATTGAAACGGTTCTTTTTTTTTACGGTTACTGCCCGAAGATGAAAACCAACAAGACATAAGATGAGGAAGCCACATGCCGGTTTGCAAGGCAGCTGGCGGCCCTGTAAAACACCTACCAATTCATTCTTTGTCTCATTCTCGTAATATGGGCTACATGGTGCCGGCCGTGCCAGGCATACATGCCGCAAAGGTGCCAGAGTGTAAGTTCCACTTTGTGCTCCGGGTGGTAAACCGTCCGCTTCCAGTCGCTATGGGCAAAGGATTTTAAAAACTCATCCCAGCGCATATGTAACGCATGCAACAGCGTGAGAGAAATATTTACAGGGAGCAGCTTTACGTCGGCAGTGTTTGCCCATAGTTGTTCCTGGTAGGTTTTGATGGTTGGGGTTTGCTCTGTGTACCCCAACTTAAAACGGCAATAGGCATTCGTATGACTGTCGGCGACATGATGTACCAACTGGTGAACAGTCCATCCTTCCGGACGGTAGGGCGTTTGAAGCTGCGGCTCGTCGAGATTGTTTAGTGCCGCTTCAATAATTGCGGGCAGAAAACGAATATCGGCGAGCCATTCTTCCTTCAGATCATCAGAATAAGCCATCGGCACGTACTTGCCGATAGGATACCGCAGATCAACTTGCATATAAATACTATTAGTCTAAAATTTTGATCAATTCAATATCGAAAACGAGGGTTGCGCCACCGGGAATACCTGCGCCTGCGCCTCTGTCGCCGTAGCCAAGGTCGGAGGGTATCCATAAACGCCATTTGCTTCCTTCGGTCATCAGTGGAAGCGCTATCTGCCAGCCTTTTACCAGCTGGTTAACCCTGGCTTCGAAAGGTTGCCCTCTCTTATAAGATGAGTCGAATTCTTTACCGTCGAGAAGGGTACCGGCGTAGTGAGCCCGGATATTGGATGTTACTTTAGGCATCGCTGTACCACTACCTTCCTGCAGCACCTGGTATTGCATACCTCCCTCCAACTCCTGGATACCTTCTTTGCTTTTATTAGCCGCGAGGAACTGCATGCCCTCTTCTTTCTGCTTGTCTATTTTTTCCATCATATGTTGTTTTAATTTTTCTCTGAGATCCATTTCGTCGCTGTTTATTCGGCCCTCAGTTCGTGCCCGGTCATGGCAATGAACACGTCTTCCAGGTTGGCCGCCTTTATGTTTTTCCTGCGCTCAAATCCACTTGCTACCAGGTCGTCTACCAGCTTATCGGGTGTAGCCAAGGCCACAATTTTTCCTGCATCCATGATGGCTACGCGGTGACAAAGAAATTCGGCTTCGTCCATGTAGTGAGTAGTGATGATGACAGTTGTTCCCTGTTCCCGTATTTCCTTAACCAGCTCCCATAGATTCCGGCGCGCCTGCGGGTCTAGCCCGGTCGTGGGTTCATCTAAAAATACAATCCTGGGATTGTTGATCAGCGTTGTGGCAATAGAGAAACGCTGCTTCTGTCCTCCGCTTAGTTCCTTCACTTTTGCCTTTGCTTTGTCGGTGAGGTTCACTTTGCTTAAAAGCTCATGGGCATCAACCTTGCGGTTGTACAAACCAGAAAAAAGATTGATCAGTTCGAGCAGGTTTAGCCCGGGATAAAAACCGCTGCTTTGCAGTTGCACTCCAATGATTTTTTTAATGCTGTTGGGAGCCGTGTCCAGGTCATGCCCCGCAACGGTTATTGTGCCACTGGTTTTGGTTCTGAGGGTTTCAATGATTTCCAGCGTGGTAGATTTACCAGCACCATTTGGGCCTAGCAGCCCGAAGATTTCGCCTTCTGTCACATCAAAGGATATTCCTTTCACTGCTTCAAAGGAACCATAGTTCTTAACCAGGTTCTGCACAGAAATGATGACATTACTCATAGATGATCTTTTCTGTATGTGACACCAGGCAGGCTTCCAATTCTTCCATCATCTCATTGCTTCCAATAAACAAAGGTGTCCGTTCGTGAAGCTCGGTGGGTATTACATCTAATATGGGCTCAGACCCGTTGGTCGCCTTTCCGCCTGCAACTTCCACAATAAAAGCAAGTGGGTTTGCTTCGTACAGCAGGCGAAGCTTGCCCTTGGGGCGATCGGTTGTTCCCGGGTACATGAAGATGCCGCCCTTAATGAGATTGCGGTGCACATCGGCCACCATGCTGCCGATGTATCGCTGTGTATACGGACCGCCTGTGTCGGATGTTTTGTGCTGGCAGATATTGATGTATTTCTTGATGCCCTCTGTCAAGCGAAAGAAATTTCCGTGGTTCACGGAATAAATCTTTCCGTCTGGCGGACATTTTATATCTGGATGACTCAGACAAAATTCGCCGATGGCGGGATCAAGTGTGAAGCCATTTACGCCGCGTCGGGTACCATAAACCAACATAGTTGAGGACCCGTAAATAATGTATCCTGCAGCGACCTGGTTCCTGCCTTTCTGTAAAAAATCTTCTGCTACCACGGCCTGCCCTTTCGGGCTCACCCTGCGGTAAATACTAAAAATGGTTCCTATCGAAACGTTCACGTCTATGTTACCACTTCCGTCCAGCGGATCAAAAAGGCATACATATTTTGAGTTGTTACTAACCTCGTCATCAAAAGCAACAAATTCATCCAGTTCTTCTGAAGCAATACCCGCGCAACTGACCCCGCGCTTCAGTACGCCCACGAATTGATTATTGGCATAGATGTCCAGCTTCTTTACCTCTTCTCCCTGCACGTTAATGGTTCCATAATCACCCAGGATATCAACAAGTCCTGCCTTATTCACTTCTACATTTACCCGCTTTGCCGCCAAACCAATGTCGCGCAGCAGCGTACTCAACTCTCCCGTGGCATGGGGCAGGCTGCGTAAAGACTGGATGGTAAATTCGTCAAGTGTGAGTATGGTCCGGTTGATGGGGCTCATGCACCAGGGTATTTTGTGTGCGGCAAAAGTAAGCGTTATTGTTTAGTGCTAATCGGCACCCTGGCCGGCAGATCGTTCTCCGCATCATCAAAACAAAAACCCCCGCCAGTGCGGGGGCCGATGAGTGCAATTCTTTATATTAACGAAATGAAGCCCTTGGTCCGCCAACTGCAAAAACGGCCATAGCCCTGGTTTTTTGACCGTTTGTGAACATGTACATACAGGCATCATAAGTATAGTCCATATAATTCATCCACATTTCGAGAGGCGTACCTGCACAGGTGCTTCTGGCATCTGCAGCTGGACAACCACCGTTAGACGTGTTGTGCTGTGGTGTATCATCTACAAGATCAGAACCGCAGGTAGCATCGCCCCAGATGTGACGCATGTTCAGCCAATGGCCTACCTCGTGCGTAGCGGTTCTGCCAAGGTTATAGCTGGCAATATAAGAACCAGGTGCTTTCGCCTGGCTGCCAAATGCAGAATAAAGAACCACTACACCATCAGTGGCAAGAGGTCCACCCGGAAATTGCGCATAGCCAAGAAGTCCCTGACCAAGATTACAAGCCCACATGTTGAGCGTGGTAGAAGGACTAACAGGGTCACTGCCTCCAAGAGATGTTTTCTTCATGGCATCGTTGGTGCCCCAGCTTTTTTTGTTCGTAGCCTTGCGAATTGTTTGACTTAGGACAAATTTGATGGGCATAGACGTTTGCTCATCTTTAAAGTGCAGCGGAACTTTAGAAGCGTCTGCATTCTGATTTTTAAAATCCTCGTTCAATACGGTTATTTGCGAAGCTACCTGTGCGTCAGAAATATTTTCAGCGGCAGTTTTATATAACACGTGAACTACTACCGGGATCTCCATGGTGTCTCCTACAAACCTGCTCATCCCGGAGCTGACTGCTTTTTGGGTGAAAGCTTCAATTTCTTCCAGGCGCTTTCCACGCGCAGGGTCTGCAATAATCTGCTGCTCCAGTACTTCCATGGAAGCACACTGGCGAGATTCGGGAGCGCTGATGGCGGCTTCCTCTGGCGGCAGCGTGTCGGAGGGGGGTGCGTCGGCTTTCTGGCAGGAAGCAATGAACAACAGAGCGGAGACGGAAAAAAAGTAGAATTTTTTCATGAGGTAATTTTAATTTGACAATTTGTTCACAATAAATTTACGCCAAGGCGCCGGTAATCGGAAATTAAAAACCTCTTTTAAATTGTTTTTAAAACGCCTGCGCACATCGGTTGTCACCATTTAATAATGATCCAATAACGGAAGCGCCACCCTGGCAATATCGGTTAAACTCTTGCCAGGGCGCCCGGCGTACAGGTTCAAAATTTGTGCAAGGCGATTTAAAACTAGGGGCATCTTTGCGCTCTAGAAAAACAACGATGAAGGTTTTTAAATTTGGTGGTGCCTCTGTGAGCACGCTGGAAAGGATGCGCAATGCGGGAGCGATCATCAAAAGCCAGCCTGGAAAATTACTGGTCGTCGTATCAGCAATGGGAAAAACAACCAATGCGCTGGAGAAAGTGATCAATGCTTTTTACAAAGGCGAAGGCAGCAACGCCTTACAGCTTTTTGAAGAGATCAAGCAGGAACATTCGCTTTTTGCTGAAGCCCTCCTGCAACAACCGTTAACCCAACTCACAGATTTTTACACAGAGGTAGAATGGCTGCTTCACGACAAGCCGGTTCGGGAGTATGACTATTATTACGACCAGGTGGTATGCGTTGGCGAACTTTTGTCTACCCTCATTGTAAGTCATTATTTATCGGGCACCGGAACAGCAAATACCTGGTTAGACGTCCGCGATTACATCCGAACAGACAGTAACTTCCGAAATGCGGGCATCGACTGGAAGACATCTGCTGCTAAAATAACCGGTGAATTGGCAGCAAGTTTTCAGCAAGCGGAAGTCATCGTAACCCAGGGTTTCATTGGTGCTACAGATGAAAATGAAAGCACTACCCTCGGGCGGGAAGGAAGCGATTACTCTGCTGCCGTGTTTGCCAGCCTGCTTGACGCACACAGCCTCACTATCTGGAAAGATGTGCAGGGAGTAATGAGTGCCGATCCGAAGCAATACAGTGCTGCCGAGTGGATACTGGAATTGAGTTATAAAGAGGTGATCGAGATGTCGTACTACGGTGCACAGGTGATACATCCCAAAACCATAAAGCCGTTACAGAATAAAGATATTCCACTCTTCGTCCGGTCTTTTCTGCAACCTGCAGAGGAAGGCACCATCATACATACGAGGAACGGCATCCAGATTCCGCCCATCATTGTGTACAAGAAGGCACAGGTGCTATTGGAGTTGAACTGTAAAGATTTTTCTTTTGTGAATGAAGGCTTGACGGTGGAACTCTACCACCTGTTCGACAGCATTAAGTTTACACCAAATCTGACCCAAAATGGTGCAACGAGCATCATTTGTGTGGTAGATGATCACCCGGAAAAAGTGGCGCAACTGGCTCACGCCGCCAGCACGCTTTTCGAAGTACAGGTAAGACGAAACCTGCTCCTGCTTACGATCAGACATTATAATGAGGGCTTACTGAACGAGCTGTGCAAGGATCGAACAATCATCCTGAAGCAACAGACGCCTGAAACCGTTCAGGTATTATTGCAGGAATGATTAGAGCTTAAAAGACCGGAAACATCGCCGGCGCCGGTCTTTTAAGCCAATACAGTATGCAGGATGGCGTTGATTTCAACTGATTTATTCAGCACCATCAGGTGACCGCCATTCTTTATAACGTGCGTTGGTTTGGTGAAGCGCATGGGTAAGATCAGGTCGCCGGAACCGTGAATATGAACGAACGTTTTGGGCAGGTCGCAGTTGTTCCAACCAATGATAGCGCCCATCCCCCAATGCACAAAGCTGGAATCACAGTCCCTGATCATTTGTCGGATCATGCGTTTGTCTGCCTTTGTTTCAGGACTGAAAATTCTTTTTACGAGTGAGGCTTTTTTAAAAAGACTGACAGGCAGCATGCGATGGAGCCCAAGCCTGCCCGCGAACACATAGTATTTTGGCAAACAGCCCGAGGAGGGAATGCTGGATAAAAGAATGAGGGCTTGAGGCGATGCCAGCTTTGCCATCTCCACAGCGATCATCCCTCCCAAAGAGAGACCCAGAAGGGCAAAAGGCTTGCTCACATCTACCGGTGCCATCATACGCTTCGAGTAGCTTGCGAGCGACTCGGCATACTGCGGCTCCAACCAGGGCAGGTGAACCGGCTCACAATGCGGAGGCAGTTTGATATTCTTAAATATCCGCTCGTCGGCGCCAAGGCCGCTGATAAAATAAACCTTCAAATGATTGAATTAATACAGCCCGCGACTAAGGGCAGGAACAACGAAAGCAGTCGACGGGAAAGTGAATGTTATTCAATGGCAAAGCCCTGTCGCATCCGCTTCGCCACCGGTTTTTCCTGAAGGATAGCGGGTTGCCAGGAAGGCATACCTTCCAGCACGGTAATCAGGTCATCGTCGAACTCTGGATTAACGCCTTTGATCACCTTGAAATTAGTAGGCGTACCGTCTGAATCAATAATAAATTCAACCTGTACAAATGCCTTTTTTACACCGGGTGGCAGAGCGGGCACCATTGCCTTTCCCATGGTGGAAAGATATTTTAAGAATGTTTCGCCACCACCGGGGAACTCGGGCCAGGTATTGACCACATCTTCTACCCGGGCAATGTTGCGGATCCGGTGTTGAACGGGGGGCTTCTTGATTTTAGGGGGTGGCGGAAGTTTTTTGGAAAGATTGGCGAACACGTAATCTCCCATGGGGTTCGTCATGATCACCGGCAATTGGCGGGTGATTTCAAAATGATCATAAACACTCTCCAGCCGGTCGGCAAACAATTTCAATGAGGCATCCGTTTTTGTGAGCTGTGCCAGGTAGTCTACGCTTTTTTTATTGCCGTAACGTATTGGAAATATATGCACTGGTATAAAATCCTGTCCCGCGTCTTTTGCATAAGCCGCCAATATATATAACTCTTCAATCTGATCGTCCTTAATCGGAATACAGCCAACAGTCACGCAGCTGCCATGTATATATATGTCACCGCCGGGACGGGCCGAATCGCTCAAAATTCTGTCGGAGGTATTTGGATAATTCAACCCGAGTGAAAGATGGTAGTTACTTTTTGGGTTCAGTTCATTGATGTGATAGAAGCCTTCCGGCACCTGGTAGTCTCCCTCCATTCGCTTGGGTCCGAGCGAACCAGCAAGGGCACAAACTTTATACGTTTTAAATAGTTTATAAGCTTCCTTTCGCGTGTCTTTGACCCACACTTCCAGTTGTCCGTCGTATTTGAAAGACCTTATGTAAAGGTAGTTAGCGGGCCAGCTTAACTTTTT
>JBGTIL010000499.1:0-14604 GCA_041745695.1 Chitinophagaceae bacterium
CCTCGTGGTGATTGTTGTTTTTGTTGAGAACTTCCGCCGTGTAAATGCGCACTACCAGGTGTACGTGAATGATAACAACGAACAGATCGTTTATCAGAAACCTTATTTCAAATTGAATGATGGTGCATTAACGCTAATGAATACACCGGTGAACCCGGCGCAATTAAAATTCGAGGAGCTGTCAGAATTTGACAAATCTAAATCCTATACAGGGGCAAGGTTTGCCAAGCTAAAAGAACTGGTGGAAAAAGCAGGCTTCAAAGAATTTGTTCAAAAGTTCACCCGTTACCAACCACTCCCGGAGTATAAAAGCAGGGACAGCAAAGAGTGGAACTTACTCCAGCTGGTACTTACCAAGTGGATTTCAGAATTGTCAAAGCCGGTTTTGGTTGTACCCCTCCCTTTGCACCATTATGTGGAAGATATGAGCGACTATGGGGACATTGCAGAGAAGTTCAATCGCTTAGCGGGTATCAATGGCGTAACGCTTTATGATCCACTCGAGGACCTTAAAAAATATCCCAGGGAGGAGCGCAGAAATTTTAGATTCGAACAAGACATTCACCTTACGCCTCCCGGTCATGAAGCCTATGCAAAGTTGCTGGCGCCCGTGATAAAAGGAATGCTCTAAAACTGAACAACTATGAGTAAATATATTTTAGGCATTTCAGCCTTTTACCATGACGCTGCCGCAGCGATTATCAAGGACAATGAAATCATTGCAGCGGCACAGGAGGAAAGATTTACAAGAAAGAAGCATGATCCCCGGTTTCCGTTCAATGCTATCAATTACTGTCTTGCAGAAGCTTTCATTGAATCAGAAGACATAGATATGGTTGTTTTTTACGATCATCCGCTACTCACTTTCGACCGTTTGATAAAGAACTTTGCCAGTGCAGGCCAGGCCGGCTACAGCACTTTTGAGAAAGCAATGAACTCATCGGTCGGCATCAAATGGTGGGTAGACGATTATGTACAGCGCGCTCTGGGCAGCCTGGGAAAAGAAGGAAAAGTATTTTATTGTAACCACCATATGTCGCATGCAGCATCTGCATTCTATCCTTCTCCTTTTTCAGATGCTGCCATTGTAACAATCGATGGCGTTGGCGAATGGCAGACCACTACACTCGGTTTTGGAAAAGGAGAAAATATCGAGATACTGAGTGAGATCAACTATCCCCACTCGTTGGGCTTACTCTATAGCGCATTCACATACTACTGCGGTTTTAAGATTAATTCGGGTGAGTATAAATTGATGGGTCTCGCACCATACGGGCAGCCGATATATGCGGACAAGATAAAGGATCATTTGATTGATATTAAACCCGACGGCTCGTACCGGCTCGACATGTCCTATTTTGCCTACATCGAGTCTAACACTACAATCAACCAAAAATTTGAGGATCTTTTCGGTGCTCCCAGTCGCAAGCCTGAATCGCAGATTACAAAAAAGGAAATGGACCTCGCAGCATCCATACAACTTGTTACAGAGGAAGTGGTGCTGAAATTGGTGGCGCATCTGAAAGCCAGGACTGGTTCTTCCAACCTGTGCATGGCCGGGGGCGTAGCATTGAATTGTGTTGCCAACGGCAAGATCCTGCAGAGCAAAATCTTCGAAAACATCTGGATACAGCCCGCAGCCGGCGATGCGGGCGGGTCGCTGGGTGCCGCACTATTTGCAGCCCATCACCATTACCATCTCAAAAAAGCCAATCTGGGTGCAAACAGCGACTTACAGAAAGGCTCTTACCTCGGTCCTTCCTATAGTTCCAGTGAGATCCAGGCTTTTTTAGACAGGCATAAGTATAAATACAAAAAGTTCGATACGGTTGCAGAGAGAAATGATTCGTTGGCCAAGGACCTCGGCAGCGGAAAGATCCTCGGTTATTTTGACGGGCGTATGGAGTTCGGTCCCCGGTCTCTCGGCGCAAGGTCGATCATCGGCGATGCAAGGAGTAAGAACATGCAGTCGCAAATGAATCTGAAGATCAAGTTCCGGGAGTCTTTTCGTCCTTTTGCGCCGGCTGTACTGGCAGAAGATGTAGCGGACTATTTTGAGATCAATACGGAAAGTCCTTACATGCTGCTGGTTGCCCCCATCGTAAAAAGTCGGAGGCTGGCTGTGGAAGGCAACAACAGCGAAGACATGATCAGCATTATCAACCAGGAAAGGTCAGATGTGCCTGCCATCACCCATGTTGATTTTAGTGCCAGGATACAAACCGTACACGAACAGACAAACCCCGAATTTTATGGTTTGATCAGTGCCTTCAAAGCGCATACAGGTTCTTCTGTCCTGGTCAACACTTCCTTTAACGTCAGGGGTGAGCCAATTGTATGCTCGCCGAAAGATGCCTACCTCTGTTTTATGCGCACCGACATCGATGTGCTGGTGCTGGGCAATTTCATACTATACAAGGGCGATCAGACTCCGCTCGAAAAGGACGGCGACTGGCAGTCGGAATACGAACTCGATTAAATTAAACAAAATGAAGGATTTTATGCAGACATTTTTCGAAGCGCATGTGTTACCGCTCTATGATCACATCAAAGAACAAAAGGTCCGTTTGTTAGAAACCCAGCTGGATCCTGCTGCTGAAAGCTATTTTGGACCACTGAAGCATCCCGCTTACCAGAATCTTAGCAACATCGCTTTTCATAGTCCGGAAGAACTGGAAGCAGATCTGAGAAATCTTTGGAAGGATGAGCCGTCGCTGTTAAGCATGGTGCCTGATCTGGTAGTTTTGGCTTTTAAACTAAAAGAGGAAAACAAGGAACAAACTGCTGAGCTTTCTCCCTTTGTGTACACCATGTTTTAAGCTCCAATCGCTGGAGTGCAAAAGGCGCCCCTCACCGAAAAAATACTAAGCGGAACTACCCGACTTTTAAAGATTCTGGACATTTTTCCTCAAAATGCGTAACAATTTGCTGTATTTTGAATTGGATTTCGGCACGAATATTGTCAGTACGCGAAGTTTTCCGGGAGTCCTTAACCTGCTTTTTTCTCTCCCAAAATCCTGCGATATTTCATTATTTGGTCCATCATAGTTTCGTTTAAAAATATTTCCAATCTTGCTCTAAACCGTGGTATTGTCCTATGAAAATGTCCTTCTGCCTGCTTGCGCTCTGCCTTGCTCTGAGTACAAATGCAACCAACTACTACTTTTCCGCTAATTCAGGTGATGATAACAGGTCCGGTGCACAGGCACAGGACCCGAATACACCGTGGCGGACTATTCAAAAGCTGAATGCTTTTTTCGGGAATTTACAACCCGGCGACAATGTTTATTTCAAACGTGGAGAAACCTTCTACGGAACCATCGTTGTAAATAGGTCTGGCGCGGCCTCCGCCCCGATTACATTTTCAGCTTATGGCAACGGTGAAAAACCTGTTATCACTGGATTTGCCTCCCTTACAAACTGGGTTTCCATTGGAAACGGCATTTGGGAAAGCTACAATGCTTCCCTTCCAGCAACCGTTAACAATATTGTTATTAATGGTGTCACCCAGGAAATGGGGCGTTATCCCAATAGCAACACGTCTAACAAGGGCTACCTTACTTATGAATCCCATCCCAACAACACGGCAATCACAGATAACGAATTATCATCTAGCATAAACTGGACTGGCGCTGAAGTGGTAGTGCGGAAGTATAGATGGGTAATGGACCGTCACCTGATCACTTCGCATTCCGGCAATACCATTTCTTACGTTCAGGGGTCTACAGTTTATTCTCCTATTGACAGAAATGGGTACTTTATCCAGAACCATATCAACACGCTTGATAAATTCGGAGAGTGGTACAGTAGCCAGTCGGAAAAAAAGATTAAATTATTTACAGGTAGTACCGCGCCTTCTTCACAGGATATAAAGGCAACCTGCCTCGACAATCTTGTTTTCATCAATTCACAAAACAATGTTGTGTTCGACAATATCGCGTTTAAAGGCGCCAATACTGATGCAATCAGGGTAAATGGAGCACAGAACATTCAGGTAAATAATTGCGATGTTTCCTTTTCCGGCAGAACCGCGTTTAAGGCTTCATACACTACTAGCCTGAAACTTGAGAATAACAACGTATCACATTCTAATAACAGCGGTATCGACCTCGAAAACAACAACGACTATTCCCTGGTTCGGAACAACCGGGTAGAGAACACGCATATGATCGCCGGTCTGGGTCAGAGCGGTGATGGAAATGGAATAGGAATTATTGCAAATGGAAGCGGCGGTGTAGTTGAGTACAATAAGGTGCTTAACACCGGTTACACAGGAATTTCGTTTCAGGGTGGTAATATCCTTATTAAGAATAACCTCGTTGATGGCTACTGTCTTACCAAGGATGACGGCGGCGGAGTTTACACTTACACCAATCCAGCTAATCCATTGTACACAGGAAGAAGAATCATTGGAAATATCATCATAAACGGATTAGGGGCTGGCGCCGGCACAAATGATGTCAACTACTTTCCAGCTATGGGCATTTATCTGGATGATAATACGTCCGGAATTGAAATTAGTGACAATACGGTAGCAAACGTTGGTTATCATGGCATCTTTTGTCATAATACCCACGATATAGTTGTAAAGAATAATACTTTTTACAATAACAAGATTCAGCTCACTATGGCTGATTACGGGCATGACTTGGTTAGAAATAATGATTTCTACAACAACATCTTTTTTTCGAAATTTCCAGATCAGCGAGTATCTTCTTTAATTTCTCTACGCAATGAATTTAATCTGATTGGTGCTTTGAGTAACAATTATTATTGCCGCCCTCTTGATGACCAAATGACAATTGTCACCGATTACATTTATAATAACTATGCTTCCAACAAGGTCGATTTGTATAGCGTGGAAGGGTGGAAACTAAGGTATGGTCTCGACGCAGGGTCTCAAAAAAGTCCTTTGGAGTTTCCTGCTTATATTATCAATAGCTTATCGGGTTCAGAAAAAGTTTCCAATGGAGCTTTTAATTCCGGCATTGGGTATCCGAACAACTATTCTCCAGTGGGTAACATTAGCACATCGTGGAACAATGGTAAGCTGGATGGTGGCAACCTTCAGGTTTCGTTCCCCAATCAATCTGTTAATGGAGCTCTTGCACTAACTGCTTTCCCCATAGGAGGAGTAGTAAATTCAAAAAAATACTTGCTAAAATTCAGTTTATTAGGTGCACTCAATCATAAAAGCCTGGGCGTATATATTCGAAATAACGATGCTCCTTACAATACTATTTCACCGATGAAATATGTAAAAATAGGGACCACTCGATCAGAGAACGAAGTTTTACTGGAAGTTAGCAGCACTATCAGTAATGCAGACATTGTGTTTGAGATAAATGACCAATGTGGAACATTTTGGCTTGACAATATACAGTTGCAGGAAGCAAACGCCACTTTCACCAATCCGGATAATTACATACGTTTTGAATATAATCCATCGGGCGCCGCCAAAACCGTGTCACTAGATCGAAACTATATCGACGTAAAAAGTAATAGCTATTCAAACAGCGTGACTATTGCGCCTTACTCGTCGCTTATACTGATGACTACCACGACAAGTGCATCTGCGGTAAAAACTGATCAGACGATCAATTTTGAAGCCCTTCCTACTAAAACTGTTGGTGATGCTCCTTTTCCCATCAATGCCACGGCGAGTTCAGGTTTACCTGTTACGTTTCGTGTTGTTTCTGGTCCTGCGACAGTTTCTGGTAATATGGTCACCCTTACAGGTTCGGGTTCAGTCGTTATTGAGGCTTCCCAGGCAGGCGACGCGAGATTTAATCCGGCCCCCGCTGTAAATCGGAATTTCAATGTGACACAACCGGCAGCGACAGATAATACTCCGCCTACGATAATCGGTAAAAACATTACTGTGCAACCGGACGGCAGCGGTCAGGCTACAATTACACCTGCAGATGTTATTGTTTCCATCAATGATGCTAGCGGCGTGGATAATTCGAGCATCCAGATTAGTCAAAACACTTTCAGCTGCATCCCAGGCACAACTACACCGAGTACCAATACTGCTCCTCTTCGCCAGGCGTTTATAGCTACTACTTCTACAGGTACGCAGAACTTTGGTGGTGAGTTGGGTATGGAGTTCCGGGTAAACAATGCCAGCGGTATTGTTATAAAGCAACTGGGTGCTTTCGATCACCAGGGCAACGGTATCACGGGTACTCAAAGTGGCGGTGTTCGTGTAGCTATATTCAACAAGAACACGCGTTCTATCGTTCCGGGTTTGGAAGCCCTCATTATTGGTAATGCAGATCAGTACAGCGGCAATCACCGCATGAAGAATATATCTCCGGTAACACTTGGTCCTGGTGACTACGTGATAGTAGCCAAGGGTTACAATGCCAATGAACTAAATGGTAATAGTTCGGGTGCTGGTTCTTTTGCCTCAGGTGACCTGGGCAGTGGAGCCATCAGTTATGGCAATGCAGGGATGTATGGGTCTGAGGGTGGAGGTTTTTCTTATCCATCGAATCCTGATGGTGGTCCTGGAAACAGGTACCTGGCAGGTACATTCAGTTACAGCACTGAAAGCACTAGCGTCAGTGCCCCCGCCGGCAATGTTTATACCGTTACTATTTCAGCTAAAGATATCTATGGAAATTTAGGACAGACAACAGCTTCTGTTACGCTTGCATGTGCTCCACTGGGCGCTACTCAAACAGTGCAGTCTACACAGGAGGCTGCTTCAGGAACAATCAGTTCCGGAGTGCGCACCAAAGGTTTCGACATCTTCCCGAATCCGACAACGGGTGTATTCACGATAGCCTTGTCAAATCTAACGGCGCCCCAGGTGGACATAGAGGTATTATCTGTAAATGGTGGAGTGATACTCAGAAAAACCGCCAGGGTTACAGGCACATCAATGAGAACAGAAGTGAATTTGGGAAGCCGTACACCAGGAATCTACTTTGTAAAAGTTACCAGTGCAGGCGCTTCACAAATGGGTAAGTTGATTGTACAACGATAATTAATCATTGCTTCGCAATAAATGAGCCTCTTAATGCCGGATCATGACAATTGTAAAGTCAGGATCCGGCATTTCCTTCTAACTGCCTCAAGCTTTATTAACGCAACAATCAGCGCGCTAACAGAACCAGGCCGACGCATCTTCGCTTACTGTTTGTTATTTCTGGTTTCACGAGTAGGGCACCCCGGAGCTGCTACATACAACCTCGGCACAGCATCTAAAGTATAGTACTTAACTTCTTATGTTAGTGAGCAGGACTCTGATAAGCGTCTATGTCAGATGCGATTTGGATGATAATGGCAAAAACAACAGCTTGCCCGGCTTTAGAGCGGGCGATTAGTATGACACACAAACTATTGTATTGATAATGAGCGATCTGGTACACCTAAAATATCTGGCTGATATCAATATCACAGATACTAAACAGTTCAAGAATCTTGATCGCGACCGCCCTGACTTCAACAATAAATACCTCAAAATTTTATACTTCTTCCGGTACGAAGGAATTGCCGGAACACTACGAAAATATTTTGCGCACAAGCAGGCTCAAAAGAGATACCTGACGTTTTTATTCATAATCCACGGGGATTCGCAATACATCAATATTTCGACGCAATACCAAACAAAACCCGAAGATTTTGTAATTAAGAACGAGTTCTTACCTTACGCAGGTTCTGGGCTCTTTCCTTTAAAAAAGGATGTAGATTTTTACCTAAGCCAGTTCAACCAGTTCGATAATAAAGAAGGTTATGAGTTGTTTGCTTTAAACAAAGCAGGCAGTATTTCTTTGGAAGTGATTCAGCAAAAATTTGCTAAGGAATACAATGAGGGGCTTTTCATTTACGGTCTTGGAGGCTATGTCAAAATGTTTATTCTCCATCATTTTAAAAAGGTACCCAAAATTGGATGTATTGATTACAAATCCGAAGTTGCGGAATCCTTCAAACATAAATACGGCTTTGCGTATAGTTTTGTTTCTTCCACCGACTCGCTTCCGCTCCTGCAGAAAGTAAAGAAACCTGTTGCAATCATTGCTTCCTATCATTCTGATCATGCATCCATAGCCGCGGCGGTGTACAACACTAATCCAGCGACTCTTATTTTTATAGAGAAACCACCAATTGTTACCCTGGAGGATTTGACACTTTTGATAAATCTTTACAACAAGGGCGCTGAGTTGGAGATCGGCTTTAACAGGCGCTTTATCCCTTACAGCCGTTATGTGCGGGAAAAAGTTCAGAACCAGCCAGTCATCATCACCTGCTCCATTAAGGAAGTTGTGATCAGTACAAACCACTGGTACCTGTGGCATAACCAGGGCACCAGGATAACAGGCAATGTGGTGCATTGGTTTGATCTGGGAACGTACTGGACAGGAAGCATACCCATTGAAATAAATCTACTCTCCAATCCGGAAGACGAGGAAACCTCCTGCATCTCTGTGCTGTATAAAAACGGATCCATCTTAAACCTAACGGCTTCGGACAAGGGAAATTCGCTGCGCGGCGTTCAGGAAAAGATCGAGATCAGGTTCGGCAACGAAACCATTTTCATTGACGACTTTCTTTCACTGACCCACATCAAAAGCAATGGCCGGATAACCAAGCGGTACAAGCTTCTCAGGAAAAAAGGACATAATGAAATGTACAGGAATTTTAAAAAGATCATTCAGGGAAAAGCAGTCTCCGCCTATACCGTCAAAGACCTGATCCAAACCTCGGTGGTTACCTACTACGCATCCGAAATGATTAAAACGCGCCAACGCAACAGATCGATTGAACAGGAAATAGAGAAGTATCAGAACCTGGTGACAAACAATTACAACTGATTGCAGGAAAATTTTTTTCGACGCATACGATCAAAAAGACACCTTCGCGATTGACCACTAAAATGAAATACAAATAATTTGAAGCAGCTGATACAGAATTTTAAAACAGGCAAACTATACGTTGATGATGTGCCCATGCCTTCGATATCTGAAGGGATGCTACTGGTGGAGAATAAATTTTCACTTATCAGCTCGGGCACCGAAAGAAGTACAGTGCAGGTGGCACAGGCAAATCTTCTTGGAAAGGCCAGGCAACGCCCCGACCTGGTAGCCCAAGTGTTGGCAAACATTAAAAAAGAAGGGTTTTCTGCTACTTTCGACAAGGTCAGAACCAAGTTAGATTCCCTAAAAGCAATGGGCTACAGCACGGCAGGCACCGTTGTAACATCGTTAGACAGGGACGGAGTATTTCAGCCCGGCGACAGGGTAGCCTGTGCGGGGCAGGGTTATGCTTCCCACGCAGAGCTGGTTGCCATACCTCAAAACCTTGCAGTACTAATTCCCGATAACGTTTCCTTCGAGGAAGCAGCGTTTACGACGCTTGGTGCTATTGCCCTGCAGGGTGTGCGACAGGCAGAGCCGCGGTTAGGAGAAAAAATTTGTATCATCGGTCTTGGTTTACTTGGTCAGCTTACCGGTCAGTTGCTCAAAGCAAATGGCTGCGACGTTTTTGGAATTGATTTGTCTGACCGGCTCATTGCTTTGGCAAACGAGATTAGTGTCACCAAAGCTTTGCACAGAAACGATCCTAACCTCCTTAGCGCCTGCGATAATTTCACCAACGGGCACGGCTTCGACAGCATTATAATCACGGCTGCCGCTCCCACAAACGATCCTATTGTACTCTCCACGGAGCTATGCCGCCGCAAAGGAAAGATCGTTGTAGTAGGTGCCGTTAAAATGGATATACCGCGTGATCCACACTTTTACAGAAAAGAACTTGAATTACGCATTTCCTGCTCGTACGGGCCGGGAAGGTATGATGTAGACTATGAAGAAGGAGGCATCGATTATCCTTTTGCCTATGTACGATGGACAGAACAAAGAAACATGGAAGCGTTTCTCCAGATGGTCTCCAAAGGATTGGTCAAACTGAAACCGCTTACAACGCACACATTTGATATTGCCCAGGCAGACGAAGCATACGAGATTGTACTGGGTAAAAAGCCCGAACCTCACATCGGTATATTATTGCAGTATGCAGAAAGAACGGGTAAGTTTTTAACTTCAGGCACTGTGCAAAATGCCCCGTTGAAGCAGCAGAATGTAGGCTTTATAGGTGCAGGAAGTTTTGCCCAAAGCTATCTGATCCCTAACGTGAAAGCCTTTGGTGCTTCACTTGATACAGTGGTCACATCAAAAGGAATCACATCAAAAAATGTGGCTCAGAAGTTTGGTTTCAACACCTGCTCCGCAAACGTTGAAGACATAATTCAGAAACCCGACATTACTACTGTTTTCATTGCCACTCCACACTCTTCTCACGCGGGGCAGGTAATGCTGGCGCTGAAAGCGGGTAAGAACGTTTTTGTAGAAAAGCCGCTCGCTATTACGGAAGATGAACTGACCGCCATCATCGATTTGAAAAAAACTTGCCAGGGATTGGTAATGGTGGGCTTCAACAGGCGTTTTGCACCCATTTGTGTTGCAGTAAAAAAAGAGTTTGAAAATGCGGGCGAGCCACTGGTTGTAAACATTCGGGTCAATGCCGGATTCATTCCGAAAGACCACTGGACGCAAATTCCTGAAATCGGTGCAGGTCGTATCATTGGCGAAATGTGCCATTTCATCGACCTGATGCAATATTTTACCGGCGCAGAACCAGTGAAAGTGTATGCAGACTGTATACAGTCGAAGAATGAGAAAATAAAAACGGATGACAACCTCTCCGTGGTAATAAAATTCGACAATGGATCGGTCGGCAACCTGGTTTATGTGGCCAACGGAGATAAATCTTTACCGAAAGAACGAATTGAAGTCTTCGGCGCAGGGAAGGCTGCGGTAATCAATGATTTCCAGGACGGAAGCTTTCATGGCGGTAACAAAACAAGATCACTCAAATCGGCAGGAAAAGGCCACCAGCAGGAGGTGTCTGGTTTCTTAACCTCATTGAAAGAAGGCAAAGCAAGCCCCATTTCATTTCGGTCGGTTTGCCTCACAACCCTGGCAACTTTTAAAATTATTGACAGCCTGCATACGGGGATGCCCCAGGAAATTAATTGTGATGCGTAACAAGTTTGAGAAGGCATTTGAGGAGCTGAACCGCTATTGCAAAGCAGAGGGATTCAAAGGCTGGGATCCGTACGATGGACTGACCAGCAGGGTGTTTCAGGCAATGCCTGTTGTACCACAGAAGCGCTTAACCAGGCTCATGTGGATACAACTGATGAAAAAGTTGCCTGTCAATCTTAGACCTTTGTTGAAAATAGATAAGGGTTTTAACGCGAAGGGTCTGGCGCTTTTCATATCCGGGTATGCGAAGCTCAGTCATATTGAAGCCTATAAAAAAGAGGCAACTGAAGCGATCAATTTTTTGGCCGAAAAACTGTTAACCTTGATCGTTAAAGGTTATGCAGGTAACTGCTGGGGATATAATTTCGACTGGGAGTCAAGGGCATTTTTCCAGAAAAAAAATACACCGACAATAGTCGCCACTACGTACGTTGCCAACGCGCTCCTCGACGCATATGAAGTCACTGGGAATGAAAACTACCGTCAGCAGGCATTTTCAGCCGCAGATTTTATAACGAAAGATTTGCAGCGCACCTACAGCGCCGATGGAAGTTTTGCCTTCTCTTATTCGCCGTATGACAAAACCTCTGTATTCAACGCTTCTTTGCTGGGTGCCCGTCTGTTAAGCCGGATCTATTCTTACACCAAGGAGAAGCATCTTATTGACCTGGCAAAACTCGCTGTATCATATTGTTGTTCGTTTCAAAATAAAGATGGGTCCTGGTTCTACAGCAACCTCCCGTTCCATCAATGGATCGATAACTTTCACACAGGATTTAACCTGGAGTGCATCTATGAATATGGCTTGTATTCAAAAGACCCAAGCTTCGAACCGCAGTTTGAAAAAGGCCTGCAGTATTACCTGAATACTTTTTTCGATGAAGCAGGGCGATCAAAATATTACAATACTTCACTTTACCCAATCGATATCCATGCTCCATCGCAGCTTGTTATTACATTGAGCAAGGCAAAAATTTTTAAAGAGAATAAGGAGCTGGTTGACAGGGTATTGAATTGGACAATCGACAATATGCAATCGTCTCAGGGGTATTTTTATTTCCAGAAAAGAAAATACTACACCAACAAGATTCCATACATGCGATGGTCTCAGGGATGGATTTTTTACGCATTGGCACATTATTTACAGGAGACTGATCAGGACGCTCTTGCTGTTCATCAAGAAGGGGTTCATCAATCACAACCTTAAACAGTGCGATTGACCAAGAAGCAGTTCTTACCCCGGTGTAGTTTGTTTTGTTTGTTGAAAGGTGCACTGGAATATGACCTCGATTGTAAGTGTGTTTTGTCGAACGCTCTAATTATTGAGGTAACTGGATGCAGCACAAATGTTGTAATCTGAGATCTTTAGTAGTAATTTTCTTTTTTGGGGCACCTGCAGCGAAATGGCTGTTAACGTATATTTCGACTGACTTTTTTTGAACTACCACTATGAAAATCTGGTTCGACCTTTCCAATTCTCCGCACATCAATCTCTTTTACGATTTAATTCGCGATCTGGAGAATGAAGGCCATACAGTGATTATCACCTGCAGGCCCCTGGCAAATACCGTAGACCTTCTCGAACAGAAGAAGCTTACCTACACCATCGTAGGTTCGCATTACGGTAAGAATTTTATAAAGAAAATATTTGGGTACCCTATCCGCGTTGTGCAGTTATGGAAACATCTGAGGAAGCAACGTCCGCACCTCGCTGTATCTCAAAGTTCTTTTCACTCACCCATGGTGGCGCGGCTCCTGGGAATACCGTCCATCTACACCAATGATAACGAACATGCATTAGGCAATGTTCCTTCCTTTCTCTGTGCTACAAAGATCTTCATTCCCGAAAACCTGTCGATAGCAAAAGTTGCAAAACAGGGTGCTGCAAGAAGAAAAATAAGTCAGTACCCGGGAGTTAAGGAAGGTATTTATTTGTGGCGTCTGGGTGCCAGCATTCATCAAACGAGAAGCGAGTTGTCCTCGCGTGATATCAGGATATACGTTCGTCCAGAACCGTTGACAGCCCAGTACTATTCGGGCGGGACCAATTTTTTAGATGACGCCCTGCTGTCTTTGAAAGATCGGTTTGCGATTACTGTTTTGCCCAGAGATAAAACGCAGATGCAGCATTACAAGTCAGAAAAATTCAATTCGCTGATCGTTCCTGATAAACCTTTGCACTTCAAGGATATTGCTGGTAATTGTTCTTTATTCATTGGTGCCGGCGGTTCCATGACAAGAGAGCTTGCCATTCTTGGTATTCCGACTCTTTCCGTTTACCAGGACAGCCTGTTAGATGTAGACGAATTTTTGATCAGCAAGGGCCTATTGAAGTACGATCCACAAGTGACATCGGAAAAGATTCTGCAGCTTATTGCAGGCCTACAGGATGCCACCCCCGATAAAGAATTACTGGTAAAAGGCGAGGAGGCATATAATTTTTTTAAAACTGAGATTTTGAAATACTCGATACAATGATAAAAGTTGGACTAATTGGAGCGGGCAAAATGGGTATCTCGCACTTATCTATACTGGGCGCACATCCGGATGTACAGGTTGTTGGTGTTAGCGACACAACCAAGATGGTGCTGGACGTACTTCGGAAATACTCGCCCTTTGCCTGTTATGCCGACTACGAGGAAATGATTGCAGACGCAAAACCAGATGCCATTTTTGTTGCTGTACCTACTAAATTCCATGCAGGCATGGTAAAGAACATTTTGCAAAAAGGGAAGCACGTTTTTGCGGAAAAGCCTTTGTGCCTGAAGCCCGGTGAGGGTAAAGAGTTGGTAGAACTGGCTGCAAAAGCCCGGGTGGTGAACCAGGTTGGTTATCACAACAAATTCATCAGCACTTTCAGAGAAGTTAAGAAACTGGTAGATGGTGGCCACCTTGGTGAAATTCTTCATTTTGTAGGCGAATCTTATGGTCCTGTAGTGGTGCGGGCGAAACAGGAAAATTGGCGTTCGAATCCTGAAGAGGGCGGAGGGTGCTTGTTAGACTATGCCTCTCACGTAATCGACCTGATCAACTATGTAATCGGGCCTATAGCCAGGGTGAAAGGATCGATCCTGAAGTCTTTTTATTCCAGGCATGTTGAGGATGCCGTGTATTCATTACTTGAATCATCATCCAATATTTCAGGTGTCCTCTCTGTTAACTGGAGTGACGACACTTACCGGAAGATGTCTACAACGCTCACTGTCATTGGAAGCAAAGGCAAAATCATATGCGACGCCAACGAATTGAAAGTTCATTTCAAAGCTCAGGATTGTGCTCCGGGATATACAAAGGGCTGGAATGTAAAATATATTACTGACCTGACTGAAACAGTTGATTTTTACCTGCGTGGCGAAGAGTACTCGGCCCAGGTAGACTATTTTATTAAAGCAATTCAAAAGAAAGTACCCAACACGATCAATACGTTTGAAACGGCCTGGCATACAGATACCGTTATTGATTTAATCCGACACAGCACAAAAAAATAACATGGAAAGAATACTTTTCGGGGACAACCAGTTTTTTGCCGTCAACCATATTTCTGACGAGA
>JBGTIL010000500.1:0-10944 GCA_041745695.1 Chitinophagaceae bacterium
AAAGATCTTTGCATCCGAGCAGGAGGCAGTTGGCAACAGGCAGCCCCTGGTATTCATTGAACCTGAAAAAAGGGATGACTATGAAGCCAGCTATAACCGATGGTTGCAGCTGCTCAACAACCGCTTGAAAGGAGAGATCGATGCTGCGCCGGTACCATCACCCGAAGGTCGTGAACAGAAAGAAACGGTTTAAAAATTTTACAGACTGAATAAAAATATCAATATGCAGGTTGTACTGGGAGACAAGGAATATTTCAAAGGAGTAGGACAGATCAAATTTGAGGGTCGTGACAGCAGGAACCCGCTTGCATTTCGCTGGTATGATGAACAGCAGATGGTAGGTGGAAAGACCATGAAAGACCACCTGCGGTTTGCCTGCGCCTACTGGCATTCTTTCTGTAACAACGGCAGCGATCCGTTCGGTTCACCCACCCATGCTTTTCCGTGGGACGAAAAAACAGACGCTCTCGCCCGTGGTAAAGACAAGATGGACGCGGCTTTCGAATTTATGTCCAAGATGACACTGCCGTACTACTGTTTTCATGATACCGACATCGTAGATTTTACTAATGACCTTGCAGACAATGAAGCCCGGCTTCAGGCAATGACTGCCTATGCAAAAACGAAGCAGGAACAGAGCGGCATCCGGCTGCTGTGGGGTACAGCCAACCTCTTTTCTCATGCGCGGTACATGAATGGTGCTGCAACCAATCCCGATTTCCAGGTGGTGGCGCACGCAGGTGCACAGGTGAAAGCAGCACTGGATGCCACCATCGCACTGGGCGGCGAGAATTATGTTTTTTGGGGTGGAAGAGAAGGGTACAGCTCGCTACTCAACACAATCATGAAAGACGAAACAGAACACCTGGCAATATTTCTACATATGTGTAAAGACTATGCGCGCAGCCAGGGATTCAAAGGCACTTTCTTTATCGAGCCAAAACCTATGGAGCCTACCAAACATCAATATGATTACGATTGCGCCACCGTGATCGGGTTCCTCAGGCAACATGACTTATTGAACGATTTCAAAATAAACATCGAGGTTAATCATGCGACCCTTGCCGGTCACAGTTTCCAGCATGAGCTGCAGGTTGCGGCCGATGCTGGCGTGCTTGGTTCCATTGATGCCAACCGCGGCGATTACCAGAATGGATGGGATACCGACCAGTTTCCCAATAATTTAAATGAATTGGCAGAAGCCATGATCATTATTCTGGAAGCCGGGGGCCTTAGCGGGGGCGGCATTAACTTCGACGCCAAGATCCGCCGTAATTCAACCGACCCTACCGATCTCTTTCACGCACATATCGGGGGTATGGATACATTTGCCCGGGCACTCCTGATTGCAGATGCTGTGCTGCAGGATGGCAGCTTCAGGCAGATGCGTACGGACCGCTACCAGTCATTTTCTAATGGAACCGGCGCTTCCTTTCCAAGCGGCGGCATGACACTTGCCGACCTGCGCCAATTTGCATTGCAGCATGGTGAGCCGGAAATTCGCAGTGGTAAACAAGAGCTGTTTGAGAATTTGATTAATAGATTTATTTAAGCAAAAAAATGTTTGTTCCTGCCCGTCAGGTAAATTTTATATATGGTTAAAACTCATTTCAATTGGTTGTTGCTTTTATGTTGTGTTCTAGCTTTTTCATGTGGAAAACGCTCGGGCAATCCCAAAGTTTTAGTGTTCACAAAAACTGCCGGATACAGGCATGGCTCGATCCCCGCTGGTGTGGCGGCGATAAAAGCCATGAGTACAGAAAACAAATTTGATATTGATACGACTTCAGATGCCAGTGTTTTTCAGGAAGATACCCTTGCCAAATATGCAGCGGTCATCTTTTTGAATACCACAGATACTGCCGACGTATTACTCAATCATTACCAGGAAGCTGCATTTGAACGCTACATACAGGCAGGCGGTGGTTTCGTTGGTGTGCACGCGGCAACCGATGCAGAATACCACTGGGGCTGGTATGGAAGGCTGGTAGGCGCTTACTTCAGCAGTCATCCCGAGCAGCAGGAAGCCGTATTGCGTGTTGTAGACAGCACACATGGGTCTACCAAACACCTCCCAAAGGAATGGAGGCGGAAGGATGAGTGGTATAATTTTAAAAACCTGAGTAAGGATGTGAAGGTGCTCCTCACAATCGATGAAAGCACCTACAAAGGTGGTACCAATGGAGCCAATCATCCCATGGCCTGGTACCATAATTTCGATGGGGGTCGCGCGTTTTACACCGAACTCGGGCACACCGATGAATCTTACAGCGACCCGGCTTACCTGCAGCACCTGCTGGGCGGCATCCAGTATGCCATTGGTGAGAATGAGGAACTCGATTATGCAAAAGCCAGGACACAGCTTGTGCCTGAAGAGAACCGCTTTGTGAAGACCATGCTCACCCAGGGCACTTTCTTTGAGCCCACGGAGATGGCTATCCTGCCCGACCTTGATGTACTCGTTGCACAAAGGCGCGGTGAGATCATGTACTTCAACAACAAAACAAAATCGGTAAAGCAGGCAGGCTTTTTAAATGTGTATCACCAAACGAACACCCCCGGAGTTAATGCTGAGGAAGGTATTTTAGGTTTGACAATCGATCCGGATTTCAAAACAAACCGGTACGTGTATGTTTTTTACAGTCCTTTTGATACCTCGGTGAACCGCTTGTCGCGCTTTGAATTTAAAGGAGACACAATCGATACGCGTACAGAAAAAATAGTTTTGCAATTTCATTCAGACAGGGAGATATGTTGTCACACGGGCGGCTCTATCGCGTTTGGGAAAGACCGTATGTTGTACCTGTCTACAGGTGACAATTCTACTCCTTTCGACGAGCCCAAGCAGCCCTTCGCCAATCATGGTTTTGCCCCGCTCGACGATCGGCCCGGACATGAACAATACGATGCGCGAAGAACATCCGGTAACACTGCCGACTTGCGCGGAAAGGTGATCAGGATCATCGTTAAAGAAGACGGCACCTACACTATTCCGGAGGGCAACCTCTTTCCCGGTAACAATCCCAAAACCAAACCTGAGATCTACACCATGGGACATCGTAACCCGTACCGGATATCTGTCGACAAGAAGACAGGTTTCCTGTATTGGGGAGAGGTAGGTCCGGACTCAGGAACCGACAGCCTCGATGCCCGCGGACCGCGCGGCTATGATGAAGTAAACCAGGCGCAGAAGGCAGGTTATTTCGGTTGGCCTTTATTGATTGCGAATAATCTGCCTTACCGCGAGCACGACTATGCCACCGGCAAGAATGGTGCAGCCTTTACTGCGTCCAGTCCGGTAAATAGTTCGCGCAATAATAGCGGGCTGCAAAGTTTGCCCCCGGCCCAACCAGCATTTATTTACTATCCGTATGCATACTCTAAAGACTTTCCGCAAGTAGGCAGCGGAGGTCGAAACGCTATGGCCGGGCCAGTTTATTACACAGCTGATTTCCCCAAAGACACCCGGTACCCGGAATACTTTAATGGGAAACTATTTATATATGAGTGGATGCGCAACTGGATAAAGCTCATAGGCATGCAGCCTAATGGTAGCTTTGACAAGATGGATGCCTTCATGGAAAGTACCAAGTGGAATTCTCCCATCGATATGGAAGTAGGTCCGGACGGTCGGATCTACGTGCTCGAGTATGGCAGGGGATGGTTTTCAAAGAATGCTGATGCCGGCTTGTCGCGCATCGACTACATGGCAGGCAACCGTCCGCCAAAAGTTGACAGTTTAAACGTTGCAAAAGAAAGCGGCGTGCTGCCTTATGAACTGGTAGCAACAGTAAAAGCTGTAGACCCGGAAGGCGACAAGCTCACTTACCGCTGGAAAATAGGCGAGGTAATAAAAGAAACTGCCGAGCCCCGGCTTCAGTACAGCATAGCAAAAGCCGGCGAATACGACCTTAGTGTAGAGGTAGCCGATGAAAAAGGGAGTGCCTCTACCAGTACATCGCTGGTGCTCTATGCCGGTAATGAACAACCGCAGGTAAACATAACGCTGCAGGGCAACCGGAGTTTTTATTTCCCGGGTAAGCCCATCGCTTACACCGTAGCAGTTGCCGACGGAAGTACACAGATCGATACCTCCAATCTATATATTGCCACAGACTACATTGAAGGAAATGAAGACCTTGCCTCCCAGGGCCATCAGATAGTGCCGGTGACCATCATGGGCAAGAACCTTACAATGAGTCTCGACTGTAAATCCTGTCACAAGCTGGCGGAAAAATCGATTGGACCTTCGTACGAACAGGTTGCCGACCGGTATAGTAAGGATCCGAAGGCAAATAGTTTTTTAATTCAAAAAATTATTAAAGGAGGTGCAGGCAACTGGGGCGATGTAGCAATGCCTGCCCATCCCACACTTAAAGAAGGTGATGCAAAAATGATCACTAACTGGGTGCTGTCGCTGGGCGCAGATAGGGGACCAGCTTCGTTACAACCGACTGGTTCTATCATGCCTTCAACCGATAAGCAGGGTAAGGCGCTTACCTTAACTGCTTCTTACACGGATGTGGGCGCGGCAGGCTTACGACCGCTTACCGGTTCGAGTGTAGTTTTTTTGAGAAGCAGCCTGATTGACCTGGGTAAGGTCAAGGGACGTGAGGGTTTCAATCGCAAAGACAGCGCAGGCAGCGCCTTCCTGGTGATGCCGGTATCGGAAGGAAACATCAAGCTCGAGTCAATAGACATGACAGGTGTGGCATCCATTGAACTGACGGGTTTTGGAAGAGGTGTAGAAACTGCCTACCAGGTTGAGGTACGAAAAGGGAGTGCTGATGGCCCTGCGCTTGGGTCAGCCGAACTTCGTTTTAAAGCCGGAAGTCAGGCAACCAGTGTGTTGGTTCCAATCCGGAGTTCCACTGATGCCGCAGCCGGAGACCTGTATTTGATATTCAAAAAAGCAGGATCCGAAACAACCACCCGTCCGCTGTTGAAAACCGCGCGGTTCATTGCTCAATAAGATCAGGTAATCCAAAGAATGAGAAGAGCCATGCGCCCGTATATCGCCCTGCTGTCAGCACTTTTGCTGCAGCAGTCATGTAAGGAACAAGCCGATACATATCGGGGTTGGGGGGTGTATGGTGGGTCCAAAGAAAACACGCACTACTCCTCCCTTACAGCAATAGATACATCCTCTGTGTCGCGCCTCGCTGTAGCCTGGACTTACAGTACGGGTGACAAAGACACGGCCCACCATTCACAGATACAGTGCAATCCAATAATTGTAAATGGGCTTTTGTATGGGCTCTCGCCCCAACTAAAAGTTTTTGCACTGGATGCAGTTACCGGCAAGGAACATTGGGTCTTTAGCGTCAGGGATTCTTTGTCGCCAGCTGCAAGGAAAGACTTTGTATTAAACAACAGCAGGGGCGTCACCTACTGGACCGACGCTAAAAACGACCAGCGTATTTTTTTCACTGCCGGGTCTTTCACTTATTGTCTGAATGCCCTGACGGGTAAGGTTGTGAAGGGGTTTGGCAACAACGGACGTATCGACCTTCATGATGGTCTGGATGCCGCAGTGGCCGACCTGTATATGACATCAACGTCGCCTGGAATCATTTACCAGGACCTGCTGATAATGGGTAGCAGAGTAGACGAGGGCGCTGCCGCCGCCCCCGGACACATCAGGGCATTTAATGTGCGCACCGGCAAACAAGAGTGGATCTTTCACACCGTTCCGAAACCCGGAGAACCGGGTTATGAAACATGGGATGATAAAGAAGCCTACAAAAATATCGGTGGCGCCAATGCCTGGAGTGGGTTTAGTCTTGATGAAGCCCGCGGGATCGTTTTCGCAGCCACCGGCTCTGCCTCGTTTGATTTTTACGGGGGCAAACGAAAGGGCAACAACCTGTTTGCTAACTGTATACTCGCCCTGAATGCCGCCACAGGCAAGCGTATCTGGCATTTTCAAACTGTGCACCACGATGTATGGGATAAAGACCTCCCTGCGGCGCCCTCACTGGTGCGCATCAAAAAAGACGGTGAGTGGCTGGATGCCGTGGCACAGACCACAAAGACCGGGTACGTGTTTGTACTGGACAGAAGCACCGGTAAACCACTTCATCCGGTTGAAGAAAAGCCTGTGCCCGCTGCATCTCTCCTGGAAGGGGAACAGCTGTCGCCTACCCAGCCTGTTCCTTTACTGCCAGAACCATTTGTGCGACAGCAATTCGAAATCAAAGACATCAACACCCTGGTGCCTGAAAGTTCCTACAATGAGATGAAAGCGCGCTGGTTAACGTACAATAAAGGAAGCCAGTTCACGCCGCCTTCAAGGAAGGGCACCATCATCTTTCCTGGTTTTGATGGCGGTGCTGAGTGGGGTGGTCCGGCCTTTGATCCGCAGACCGGTATTTTATATGTGAACGCAAATGAAATGCCCTGGGTACTTACCATGGTTGATCTGCAGAAGAAGGAACCGAAAGGAGAAAATTACCTGGAAGCCGGCCTGCGTTTATACCGTTCCAACTGCATGAATTGCCATGGGAAAGACAAGGAAGGTTCCGGCAATTATCCGGCACTAACGGCGGCGAACAAACGATACACTGAGCAGCAACTGATTCAATTGGTTACAACAGGAAGAAGAATGATGCCTGGCTTCGCACAATTGAAGGAAGAAGAAAAGAAAGCTATCGCCAATTACGTGCTGGAAAACAAGACAACTGGGCAACTGCCATTCACCGTGAGCACGGAAAGAGACAGCTACAGGAATTTGCCATTCGGTACAACGGGTTATAATAAGTTTTTAACGAAGGAGGGCTATCCAGCCGTGGCGCCTCCCTGGGGTACCCTCAACGCCATTGATCTGGGTACAGGTAAATTTGTTTGGAAAATTCCATTCGGCGACCACCCTGATTTCTTAAAAAGAGGTATCCGCACAGGTACAGAAAACTACGGCGGTTCGGTAGTCACCGCAGGTGGACTGCTTTTCATCGCTGCCACAAAAGATGGAAAATTCAGGGCCTTCAATAAACGAAACGGGAAGATGCTGTGGGAAACTACCTTACCTGCTCCCGGTTTTGCCACGCCTGCCACCTACGAGATAAAAGGCAGACAATACATTGTGATTGCCTGTGGTGGCGGAAAACTGGGCACAACGTCGGGAGATACCTACATGGCTTTTGCTTTGCCCGCAGGTGCGCAATAACAATCCTGTCAATATACTTTTAACTACGCAATGAAGCACCTTACAACCTCACAGGTGTAAGCAATCCATTCTGAACAATGATTGAATGTCACAGGCGCACGCTCATTGGTAACACTAAAGCGAGTCGGGCTGCAAAAAAGATATTGCTTAAATTTATCGCCCCGCATTAATTGATTTTTAATCCTTGTTACATGAAGCAATTTGTTTTTTCGCTGACCGGACTTTTACTTGCCGGTTTGGTTTATTCCCAAACAGGTTCCGCACCGATCGCAATCATCCCCGAACCGGTAACGCTCGTAAAAGGCAACGGCAATTTTACCCTGCCCAAAACCGTGGTGATAGAAGCGCCCGCCAGCCCTGCCATGAAAGGCATCATTTCATTTCTGACCGCAAGGCTCTCCGTACCTACAGGAAGTACGGTAACTACACAGCCTTCGGCTCCTGCTGCAGCCATCCGTTTACAACTGAACAAAACAGCAAATGCTACCATCGGTAAAGAAGGTTATATTCTTTCAGTAACACCGGGAGGCATCATCATCAAAGCTAACGAAGCTGCCGGTTTATACTACGGTGCGCAAACCCTTATTCAATTATTTCCAAAAGAAATAGAGGGCGCTGAGTTAGCGTCGAACATCCAGTGGAACGTTCCGGTTGTTGAGATCACCGACTATCCCCGTTTTGGCTGGAGAGGACTGATGTTTGATGTGTCAAGGCATTTTTTTACGAAAGCAGAAGTAAAGCAATTTATAGATGACATGGTGCGCTATAAGTACAATTTGCTGCACCTGCATCTCACCGATGACGAGGGATGGCGGCTGGAAATTAAAAGCCTTCCCCGGCTTACACAGGTAGGCGCCTGGAATGTAAAAAAAGAAGGAAGCTTTGGTAATTTCTCCCCTCCCGGCAAAGACGAACCCCGCACCTACGGCGGCTTTTACACCCACGACGACATCCGAGAGCTGGTGCAATACGCAAAGGAAAGATTTGTCAACATCCTGCCTGAAATAGATGTGCCTGGTCATAGCCTCGCAACAATCGCTTCTTATCCTGATCTTTCCTGCACCCCGGGAGCCGACAAGTATGTGGTTAGATCTGGCGAAATGATCATGGACTGGTCAAAGGGTGCTCCGCCCATTGCCCTCGTGGATAATACACTCTGCCCCGCGAATGAAAAAGTGTACACTTTTCTCGACAAGGTAATGACAGAAGTGGCCGCCCTCTTTCCATTTGAATATATACATGTGGGTGGCGACGAGGCGCCCCATAACTACTGGGAGAAAAGCCCGGCCGTGAAAGCGCTCATGAAAAAGGAAGGCTTGAAAAGTATGGAACAGGTGCAGGGCTATTTCGAAAAAAGACTGGAGAAGATCGTGTTATCCAAAGGCAAAAAGTTCATGGGTTGGGATGAGATCATGGAAGGCGGGCTCGCACCGAGTGCGGCCGTTATGAGCTGGCGCGGGATGAAGGGAGGCACGGAGGCTGCCAAAGCAGGGCACAAGGTAGTGATGAGCCCAACCACATTTGCCTACTTAGACTACATGCAGGCTGACCCCATTATTGAAACCCGTATCTACGCGTCCCTGCGTTTGAACAAGGCCTACCAGTTTGAGCCGCTGCCCGAAGGAGTGGATGCCAAAAACATTCTTGGTGGACAGGCCAACCTATGGACAGAGCAGGTGTACAATATGCGCCAGGCGCAGTACATGGTATGGCCGCGGGGCATGGCTATCGCTGAATCGGTGTGGTCGCCAAAAGAAAAGAAGAACTGGAAAGATTTCTTCACCAGGGTAGAGGCTCATTTCGACAGGCTGGATGAAGCGGAGGTAAAGTATGCACGGAGCGCTTACGATCCCATCTTCACTGTTACCAAAAGCACTGACGGCGGTGCAAAAGTGGCGCTGACCACCGAAGTGGAAGGCCTTGATATCTACTACAGTTTCGACAATTCTTTTCCAGACCGGTTCTATCCGAAATACAAAGAAGCACTAACGCCGCCGAAAGATGCTTCGGTGTTGAAAGTGATTACCTACAGGGGAAAAGAACAGGTGGGCCGCTTCAACATCATGCCGATAGAGGAATTGAAAAAAAGAGCAGCACTTATCAAATAATGTAAAATTGGTAGTGTATCAGTTTGATTTTTAGTGATTTACCGGATAAGCAAACGATTTTCTATCTTTAAAGTATAAAAAAAGCGAACTGTCCAACCGATATCAATCAGCGTGCAAATTAGGTCGCTTAGGTGGCCTAAAGGGCGCCGCTGCAAGAGCATCAAGCCTTAGTCCTGAGAAACTAAAAGACATAGTGAAGAAAGCGGCTGTAAAGAGGTGAGCCAAGCATTAGTTCGCTTTCGACGAGGGGAATATCTTTTTTAAATTTTGCGGAATATTTTTTTGTCGTTTTGCAAATGTTATATACATTTATCAAAACTGATTCTTATGGCAAGGGAAATACTCCGATTGAAAGAAGCTCAGCCCATCTTACAGTCTATTCACCAAGATTTGTTGAATGTTATTGAAAGCGGTTTTAGTGACTGGTTAAAAATCAGGGAATGTGCAAATGGCATGGATGGCGGCCCTGTAAATTATAAGCCAAGAACAAAAGCCGGAATCATACACGACCATATTGAAAAATATGTACGTCATACATTCTTTGGACGTGAGGGAATTTTAGTGGATGATTTCAACGGAGTGTTTGGGATGGTATTACACGACGCGCTGTTTATCAGATTTAAAAAAATGGATTCCACATACTCTGTTAGAAGTCTTTATACTACGCAGCACAAGAGTTATTTGAAACAAAGCCAAATAGACGGTTTCCCTGCCAAGCCAACTTTCTTGTTTGCCGGATATATTCCAGACAAAACTTGGTCAACGATCAAGGGTATATACGTCGCCTGTTGGTTAAATGACACCCTTGAATGGGTTGATGAATTTGGAAGATACACAGCAGAACAGTCAATATTAGATTTTGACCAAAAAGAGAAAGAAGCGATCAAGGAAATAGAAAAGCGGGTAAAAGCTAAACGTAAGAAAAAAGACAATGACAAAACGGGTACCGACAATGTGTAATTCGATTAAAAAATTCTATGCAAAAGTTGAATGCAGAAATATTAAAGCTCGCAAGAGAAGTGCGTTCCATCACTCAGGAGGAATTGGCCGCTACCATAGGTATTGAACAAGGGACATTATCGAAAATAGAAAAAGGTATTTTAACTGCTGAGATTGGTTTTGTTGAGAAGGTATCTAAAGCCTTAGATTTCCCTGTTGCATTCTTTTATCAAGAAAAAAAGGTGATACCAATAGAAGGACATTATAGGCGTAAGATTTCTATTCCTTTGAAATTAATGAAGCAGTATATAGGCCAAATGACTATTGCCGAATGGCATTTTATGTCTATGCTTGATGAAGTAGATTTACCTAAAACAAATATTCCAACTTGGGATGTTCTTAATGATGGTAGCCCATCAATTTGTGCGAAGTACATACGAGATTTTTGGAAAATTCCTAAAGGCAGAGTTGTAAACCTTACAAAGATTATCGAAGATAATGGAGTGATTATAATAGCAATTGATTTAGGGGAACTGGACGGGTTTAGCACTTTCATTAATGGTAATCTGCCTGTAATCTTTGTCAATAAAAATTCAGCTCCAGACCGATACAGATTAACGATAGCGCATGAATTAGGTCATTTAATTATGCACTTTGGTAGCAAGGTTGGACCTGATAGAGACTTAGAAGAAGAAGCATATCAATTTGGGATTGAATTATTAGTTCCTGAAA
>JBGTIL010000501.1:0-6827 GCA_041745695.1 Chitinophagaceae bacterium
GCAAACTATGAGTGCAGGTCCGATTCCGCTCGAAACAATTGCAGACATAAAGATTACTGAAGGACCGCCCATGATCAGCTCTGAAAATGCATTATTAAGAGGCACTGTTTTGTTCAACGTGCGGGAACGTGATCTTGGGAGTACAGTTGAAGAAGCCAGGGCAAATTTGGATCAGATGATCGGTCAAATGCCAAAGGGGTATTTTATAGAATGGAGCGGTCAGTACGAGAACCTGATCAGGAGTCAGAAGACATTAAAACTCATCTTACCCATTGTGCTGATCATCATTTTTATGTGCATGTACTTTGCATTCCATTCCCTGCGTGAGGCGTTCTTCAGCCTGGTATCTATTCCATTTGCACTTATAGGCGGTGCTTTTATGATTTACTTCTGGGGCGTCAACCTTTCTGTTGCGGTTGCAGTGGGCTTTATAGCACTCTTTGGTTTGGCCGTTGAAACAGGAATTGTGATGGTTATTTACCTGAACGATGCTATGCAACGCCTGGTTACACTGAAAGGAAATTCCAGTGAAACGATCACGAAAGAAGACCTGCGGGAATACGTGATAGCAGGCGCAGCAAAAAGACTGAGACCGAAGATCATGACAGTCTCGGTTTCATTATTTGCACTAATACCGATCCTCTGGAGTTCGGGTGTAGGAAGCGATGTAATGAAGCCGATAGTGCTGCCGATGGTTGGTGGTGTATTGACTTCAGCAACGCATATATTATTGGTGACACCGTTAATTTTTTTAATGACCAAAGAATATGAGCTGAGGAAATTTGGAAAAATAGATGTCCTCGACGCAAAACATTAAATATGAAGACATTTTTGTTATTGTTTCTTTTGATCCTTTCTATTATAAGTCCTGTTGCCGGACAACAAGTAAAGAGCCTGACTGAGATCCTCCAGACAATAGACGGCTCTAATCCTACAGCAAAGCAGTACGCTGCACAAATACGCTCGTTAGACGAAGCAGCAAAAGGTGCGAGAAGCTGGATGCCAACCGATTTCGGAACGGGCTTCTGGATGACACCTTACAATACCAAACTACTGCAGAAAGGTGAAAACGGGGCAACTGGGATGGGACAATACATGCTGTCGGCCCAGCAGATGTTTCCTAACAGGAAGAAGCAAGATGCTGAAGCAGCCTACATGGAAAGCATGTCTGCATCTGAAAAGGAAAGGCAGAACTTCGACTTAAACCAATTGTATGCTGAGGCTAAAAAAAATTACTATGCCTGGGTGATATTAAAGAAGAAGCTCATTGTACTCGAAGAAAATGAAGGGCTCCTGAACTTCATGATCAAAGATGCAGAAATAAGGTACAGGAACGGGCTCGACAGGTTGAGTGCTTACTACAAGGCCAAGGCGGAACTGGGAAATGTACAGAACATGAGGGTGGAATTGGAAAATGAAATCGCTCAAAACCGTATCCGGTTAAATACGCTTATGAACCGTGGTAAAGAGGAACGTTTCGACATAGACACATCCTATATCATCAAAGAATTTCTTACCACGTCTTTTGACAGCGTCACGCTGAGCGGCCGGAGTGAGCTGAGAGCATTGGATCGGGAAATAGAAACTATCAGTACCCAGCAGGGAATGGAAAAAACCAAAGTGAAACCCGAATTCGGGGTCCGGTACGAACATATGTTTGGCTTTGGTGGTTTGCCAATGCAGTACACCTTGATGGGTATGGCAAAAATTCCTTTTGGGCGTGCGAACCGGGCATCAAGAGCGAATGTAGAAAGCCTTAGGTGGCGATCTGAAGCGCTGGTGCAGCAAAAGCAAATACTCCTCAATGAAGCTACCGGTATGGCTGCAGGAGTCAGTGCCAGTGTGGAAGCCAAGAAAAAACAGGTGAAGCTTTTTGAGAACACCATTCTCCCGGCACTCCGTAAAAACTACCAGGTAATGCAATTAGGGTATCAGCAAAACACAGAACAGTTGTTTGCGCTTTTTGATGCCTGGGACACAGTGAATAAAACACAGATCGAATACCTCAACCAGTTGCAGCAGTTGTTGATGATGCAGGTGGAGCTCGAGAGAATAGCCGAGATTAAATAGAGTATATTATGGGGTCAAGATTAAACATAAGGCATTGTATGGGGCTATGCCTGTTTGCCGCCATCATGTTGGTTGCCGGTGTAGCGTGCAAACAAAAACAAGCTCCAACACATACTCATGCTGGTTCCGATGGCAAACAACAATACACTTGTTCCATGCATCCCCAAATTGTGAGAGATGCGCCCGGCGACTGCCCTATCTGCGGTATGGATCTTATAGCTAAGGAGGGCGATGCAGAAAAGATAACAGACATACAGTTGGCGGATCTGCTGAAACCCACCAATGAATTTCAGATCACTACAGTTGCTGTTACAACTACACAGCGAAGCACTGAAGAAATCACTATCGAGGCTTTGGGTAAAATTGAAAGCGATACGCGTGAGGTTGCTGCCATCTCATCAATAGTCGCGGGAAGAATTGAAAGGCTTTACGTTCGGTACCGCTATCAAATGGTAATGCGGGGCGATAAGATAATGGATATCTACAGTCCTGAGATCGCCACTGCACAGCAAAATCTTTTATTTCTTTTAAAGCATGATGCTTCCAATGCTTCTTTGATTGCAGCTGCAAAACAAAAACTCCTGCTCATGGGTATGAGCACAAGGCAGGTGGAGGCGCTCATCAGGACGAGGAAAGCAAGCCTGACCGTCTCTGTCTTTTCCAATGTAACCGGACATGTGCATGAGGCGGGTCAGGATGGTATGAGCGGCACCGTCCCCCTGCAAAACCTGGCCGCTGCAACACCGGCCTTAGCAATTCGTGAGGGCATGTATGTGCAACAGGGACAAAAACTATTTTCAGTAACCAATCCTGAAAAAGCCTGGGCGGTTCTAAACCTTTTTCCACAAAACCAGCACCTCGTGCAAAGAGGCAACGCCGTTAAAATTACTCCCGAGGCTATGCCGCAAAAGGCCTTCCGGGCTAAGATCAATTTCATAGAGCCATTTTACCGGCAGGGGAATAACACCATTACAGCAAGGGTTCATTTTGATAATTCAGCTTTGCACATTCCGATCGGCAGTCATGTGCGTGCGAACATCTTCGGGAATGCTGCTAACGCAAGCTGGCTACCCCAAGAAGCGGTTCTTTCCTTAGGCCTGCAAGATGTTGTATTTGTGAAGACGGGCGAAGGGTTTATCGCAAAGGCTGTTCAAACGGGCCTGCGACAGAACAACAGGGTGCAGGTGTTAAAAGGGCTGGCAGCAACAGATTCGGTGGCTGTGAATGCCCAATACCTGACAGACAGCGAGAGTTTTATAAAAGTAAAACAGTAAACATGTTCCGGAAACATTCAGCCCAACCTGACCCATTTTCATTTATAACGCTATTTGTGTTATGCGTTGTTTTGCTGTCAGCATTTTATCTAAGTTCTTGCAACAACAAGAAGGTCGCCGCATCCATGGAAGATGCTTATTATACCTGCTCCATGCATCCGCAGATCAATGAACCAAAGCCAGGCAAATGCCCCATCTGCCAAATGGACCTCATACGGGTGCAAAAGAGTACTGCACCTAAGTCGGATGAGTTACAGTTAAATGAGCAGCAGATACAACTGGGAAATATTAAGGTAGACACAATAGGTAAAGCTGTTATTGGAAATGAATCTGTGTTAACTGCGACCTTAAATTACGACCAGCGAAAATTGACTTCAGTGAGTTCTAAATTGATGGGCAGGATCGACAAACTGTATCACAAGAACGTTGGGGAATACATCCGAAAAGGCGACCGGCTCATGGAACTGTATAGCGAAGAATTGAACAATGCAAAACAGGAGTATGTGTTGGCATTGGAAAGACGGAAAGTGCTCGACAATTCGCTGATAGATTTCGAGCAGGTTATCAGAAGTGCCCGCACGAAACTGGCGCTATGGGGAATGACGGTAGCACAGATTGATGCACTCACTACCAGCAAGAGCGCGAAACTGACAACCACCGTGTACAGCAATCGAAGTGGTTACATCACAGAAGTCAGTGCACAGGAGGGGGCATATGTAGCTGAGGGCGAAACCATCGTACAGTTGGCAGACCTGTCAACCTTGTGGGCTGAAGCACAGGTTTATACAAGCCAGTACGCGCAGATCAACAGGGGAGGAGCCGTACTCGTGCGGCTACCGGATATTGGGCGGGAGATAACTGGAAAACTGGAATTTGTGAATCCAGAAATTAGTCCGGATCAACGTGTAAATCTGGTCAGGGTTACGATACCCAATGTGGGTAACAACTTAAGACCGGGCATGTCTGCTTATGTTATTCTGAAAGGAGGGCAGCGAAATGTTTTGTCCCTCCCTCTGGACGCCGTAATCAGGGGCGCCGACGGGGCAACGGTCTGGTTGCAAACGGGCAAAAACACTTTTAAAAACAGAATGGTGACGGTTGGAATGGAAAGTGGTGACCGCATTGAAATTACCCAGGGCTTACAAGCCGGCGAAGCGGTTGTGACCAGCGGTGCTTACCTCATTAATAGCGAGTATATCTTCCAAAGAGGAGCGACGCCAATGGCAGGTATGAAAATGTAGGGCGTCTGCCTTTGGTGCGCTGTGCTGCCTGGAATAATTAGCGGAACACACAGCCGCCAGTTTGTAGGCTGGTTGAATTTCGGGCCTGATTCTCCCCGCCTTTATTGTTATCTTCATTTTGTGACATATTTGCTACGGTTCCTACACCAGGCATCTAATGTATCGTCCTGTGCTAAATTATTTTTATTTATTTGCAGGTCTTATTAAAGTGTTGCAATGACAGCCATCACGAAAATCTCAGTGAGCATTCTTCTACTGGTACAGATTTCCTGCAGTAATTCCGTTACCACGGCTGATGAGCAATTAACCGATCACCCGGAAATTCAAAACCAGGGTGTGCATATTGATTACGAAGACAACATGACGGGCGACACTGTGCTGTTGTTCATTCATGGTTGGAATATCAACAAAACGTACTGGAAGGACCAAACAGCTTTTTTTAAAAACAGGTATAGGGTTATTTCGCTCGACCTGCCCGGGTTTGGTAAGTCGGGGAGCAATCGCAGTGACTGGTCGGTGGATGCATTCGCAAAAGATGTTACGTCTGTGCTCACACAATTAGATCTAAAAAAGGTAGTTCTCATCGGGCATTCAATGAGTGGAGCCATCGCTCTTGAGGCGGCATTGACCCATTCTTCCAGGGTCATCGGGCTTGTTGGGGTTGACAATTTCACAAACTTCGGAGCGATACCTTCCCCGCAGGACAGCCAGGATATAGCAGCCGCTTACGCGGCACTAAGAACAAATTATAAACAGACTGCCGCGCAATATGCCAGTCAATATCTGTTTTCTCCAACTACTGATACAGTTGTGAGAAAGCGTGTTATGGATGATTTCATGAATGCTGACTCCATTATATCAGTGGATTGTTTGGAACAAAATGACAAGTATCCGATTGACAGAAAGCTCGGTGAATTCACAAAAGTGCTTTACTTAATTAACAGCAATCTCAGGGGTACCGATACGGCGGCATTTAAAAAAAGCAGTATTGATGTTCGCTTGCTGAATATAGGGCCAACCGGGCACTATCCGATGATTGAAAAACCGGATGACTTTAATGGGTTATTAAGTTGGGCGATCAACGATATGGGCAGGTCAGCAAAATGAAATCCGATCTTTTACATTTGCTGATCGTTATCAGCAACAGGCCGTTGCTCATCGATTTGATCCGGTTGCTGAAGACAGACGGATAAAGGGAATTGAAGGAGCTAAGAAGGTAATATTTGAATGCGCTGTAAGTAATCATTGTGGTCCATTGCAGGTTTGTAACCCGGACACGTAGTCGATTTAAAAAATTGATGCAGCATCGGGCAAGCTTTCTGACCGGGATGAAACCCATCAAACAGCAATCGGTTCTTCATCTAATAGTTGGAATTGACAAAGGCGAAACATTACAAAATGAAACACAAACAGATACCCATAGTGGCGGTTGCTTTATTCTTTGCCCTGTTGTCAATGCAAAGCGTCCGTTCTTTCAAAACCCGTATTGTTATTGCACCCAACCAAGCTGGCATCATTACGGGTATCATTCAGAAGGCGATTGATTCCTGCGCTGCTACCGGAGGAGGAGAGGTGATCTTCCCGGCAGGAAAATTCTTATGCGGAGGAATCGAATTAAAAAGCAACGTGACGCTGCAGCTGGATAAAGGTGCCATTTTGCAGGGGAGCGATAAATACGCTGACTATCAAAATGATGCTTTTATATATGCAAAAGACATAACCAATATTGCTATTCAGGGCGAAGGGATCATCGACGGAGTAGACTGCTATAATGCCAAAGGAGAGGAGGGCTTTCGGGGTCCCCATGCTATCCGGCTGATCGGTTGTAGAAATATAAAACTTACGGGGTTTACGATTAAGAACTCAGCAAACTGGGCCATCAACTGCCGCAATTCTTCCTTTGCCACGGTGACAAATGTAACCATACTCGGCGGCCATGATGGTCTCCATACCAGGTTTTGTAACAATTTTACTGTTACCGGATGTGACTTTCGTACCGGTGATGATGCTTTTGCCGGGAACGACAATCGTGATTTTGTAATAACCGATTGCAAGATCAATACTTCCTGTAATGGTTTTCGGATGGGTTGCCTGAATCTGAAAGTGCTGCGATGCAAGTTGTGGGGCCCGGGCGAGTATATTCATAAAATTCAGAAGCGACGCAACATGCTTTCTGCCTTTGTGCATTTTTCACCGAAGGACGAACGTTCGGCCCTGAAAAGTGGAAATTGGTTGATCGAGG
>JBGTIL010000502.1:0-3808 GCA_041745695.1 Chitinophagaceae bacterium
CGGAGTCATTCCGATTCTTCAGGACACCACTAATAAGCCATCATAATCGCTAACAATTAAAACGACAAAATGATCCAGGACTTTGTCATAAATATGAAGAATCGTGGCCTACAACAAATGCTTCTCAAGGTGTTGTACAAGAAAAATGGCCTAACTCTTAATAGTTTCAGAAGTATTGCCAACAGGTTTTTTATCTACCAGGTAAACGGAAAGCACATCCCATCGGAGAGTGTAAACTGGTATACCAGTTATGAATATTTATCGCAGCACACAAATGATATGAGCCTTTTCAGGTATAAGCCGGGGAAGGGCGATGTGGTAGTCGACATCGGAGCGGGTCTTGGCGAAGAAGCGATTATTTTGTCTGGACTTGTGGGCTCGGGAGGAAAAGTTTATTCCATCGAAGCCAACCCTACCGTATTTGCGGTTCTACAGCAAATTGTCGATTTGAACCAACTTACAAATGTGATACCGCTCAACCTGGCTGTGAATAGCGAGGATGCACCGATAGCCATTCTTGATGTAGACAATACATACATGACGGGATTTGTTGGTAATAAGGCGGGCGTCGCATCAATCGACATAAGGGGACTACGTTTTGATAGTTTTATGGATCAGTGGAACCTTGAAAAAATTGATCTATTGAAGTGTAACATTGAAGGCGCGGAACGATTTCTGGTCGACTCGATTCGCGTTGACTATTTGTCGAGAATACGAAATGTGGCGATCGCCTGCCATGACTTTAGATATCCCGAAGACCAAAATGATTTTTTTGTAACTAAGGAGTACGTTAAAACGTTTCTGGTCGCCAATGGATTTACAGTGGAAACTCAAAATTCCGGTATCGATTACCGAGACGATTGGGTTTATGGCAAGAACAAAAATGCTTCTTAATTCTTCAAATAATGATCGCAATCATCAATTACGGCATCGGGAATCTGCTTTCAGTCCAGAACATGTTAATCAAAGCAGGTGTAAGGGATGTGGTTATTACTGACGACAGCTCCATGATAGCGCAAGCAGATAAAATCATTCTCCCTGGTGTTGGACACTTTGATTATGGAATGAGAAAACTAAAAGCATCAGCCTGTTTTGATATTCTTACTAGGAAAGCCTTGGATGAAAAAGTTCCGATTCTCGGTATTTGCCTTGGAGCTCAATTGCTAACCAATGGTAGTGAAGAAGGAACAGAAAAGGGTTTGGGCTGGATAGATGCAGAAACAATTGGATTTCAGGCAGACAAATTTGAGGAGTCATTACCCGTGCCACATATGGGTTGGTCTGAAGTGTCTTTTTCTGATCATCCATTGTTTTACGGTATGTACGACACGCCGAGATTTTACTTCGTGCATTCTTTTATTCTTCAGCCAAAGCATGAGAGTGACGTCATGTGCACGTCTACTTACGGGTACAGTTTCGCCTCCGGTATCGCTAGGCATAATATTTACGGAGTGCAATTTCATCCGGAAAAGAGTCACAAGTTTGGATTGAAATTGCTCGACAATTTTTCAAAAATCTGATGAGAAGAATTCGCGTAATTCCGGTTCTTTTGATTCATGAAACAGGACTCGTCAAATCAGTTAAGTTTAAAAATTATCAGTATGTTGGTGATCCAATTAACGCTGTTAAGATTTTTAATGAAAAAGAGGTTGATGAGATTTGTATTCTGAATATATCTAACTCCAAACAAAAACGATCTCCAGATATAGAAAGAGTGGCACAAATAGTAAGCGAGGCATTTATGCCTGTAGCTTATGGGGGTTGCATCACAACCATAGACCAGGCTGAAAAGCTTTTTTACAATGGTGTGGAAAAGGTTGTTTTGAATAACAGTGCTGTTCAAAATCCCGGCCTAATTACAGAGCTAGCAAAACGATACGGTAGTCAGGCTGTTGTAGCAAGCATAGATTATAAATCAACATTCTTCGGAAACAGTTCTGTTTATATTTTAAATGCAACTCAGAACGCGAAGAAAAGCCCAGTAGACTTCGCGAGAGAGATGGAGTCCAGGGGGGCAGGAGAAATACTGTTAAACAGCATTGAAAGGGATGGTACATATGCCGGTTACGATACCGGTATGGTAGCGAAAATTCATAACGCAGTCAGTATACCAATAATAGCCTGCGGAGGTGCTGGTTCTGTTCAGCATTTTAAGGATGCTGTGAAAGCGGGCGCATCTGCGGTGGCAGCAGGTAGTATGTTTGTATTCCAGAGGCCGCATAATGCTGTGCTAATAAGCTATCCACCTTATCAACAGTTGACTGACACTTTAAAAATCTAATACGAATGTTCAATTGGTCTTACAATGAAGAAGCCTTAAAAAAAGATTCCCTTGTCAACGGCGAGAGACCATATCAGCAATGCACAAAGACCGTAATGGACACCATACAAGATCCAGACATAACTTTTGATGAACTAGGAGTCTCAAATTACTTTCACGATTACCTCCGGCAAGCCGACGAAGTTGTTTTCAAAGGAACAGCCGGGGAGGCTATGATAAGCCAAATGGTGAAAACGCTGAAGCAAAATCAAAAAGGCAAGTACGATTGTATCATTGGCTTAAGCGGCGGTGTCGATAGCACCTATATGGTGTATAAGGCAAAAGAATGGGGATTAAGTCCATTGGTTGTGCATTTTGACTACGGTTGGAATTTGGAATTAGCTGTACAGAACATTGAACAAACACTAAAGTATGCAGGTTTTGAACTTTACACGCATGTAATGAATTGGGATGATTTTAAACATCTTCAGAGAGCATACTTTAAGGCAGGGGTACTCGACCTTGACGTACCAGCAGATCACTTGATTTTTGCTGCCTTGAGTATGGTAGCAAAGAAATTTAATATCAAGTATGTTCTAAAAGGGTACAACTTTCAGTCAGAGGCAATTCTCCCGCGCACTTGGAATTACAACCGTAAGTTTGATTTGCAGAATTTAAACGATATTAATAAGCAGTTTGGCGAAAAGAAATTGAATAACCTTCCAAAGCTTGGGATCTGGCAACAACTCTATTACGACCGCATTTATAACTTAAAGAGCTATTCTCCGCTGAACTTTTTTGACTATCATAAAGAGGACGCAAAAAAAGAGTTGATAAACGAAATTAAATGGGTTGACTACGGTGGCAAGCATTTTGAGAACATCTTTACTAGATTTTACCAGGGTTATATTTTACCTACCCGTTTTTATATTGATAAGCGAAAAGCCCACCTCAGTACTTTAATTTGTTCCGGTCAGCTGACAAAGCAAGAGGCAAATCAACAACTTGCCCTGCCACCCTACGACCTAAGGAGAATGGAGGATGATTATAATTACGTTTTTAAGAAGTTAGGTTTTACAGCTGATGAATTTCATCAATGTCTTACCGGCCCCATTAGAAAGCATCAAGACTTCAAGGAAGAGGTAAGATTGCAAAATTTTTTAAGTCGAATAAAGAAACTCTTACGTGCCTGATGAAAAAAATTATTTCTGTCATAGGAGCGAGGCCCCAGTTCATTAAACATGCTCCCGTCTCAATGGCACTGGAGCCTTTCTTTAATTCTCTGACTATCCACACAGGACAGCACTATGACGATAACATGAGTCGCGTGTTCTTTGAGGAATTGAAAATCAAGGAGCCTGATTTTTTGCTCGATCTGGAAAATGCATCTCGCCATGGAGATCAAACAGCTCGGATGTTAGTTCAAATTGAAGCCATTTTAATCAAAGAGCATCCTGATGCCGTTCTTCTCTATGGTGACACTAATTCAACTGTTGCTGGGGCATTAGCTGCTTCGAAACTGGGCATCCCAGTTATCCATGTTGAGGC
>JBGTIL010000503.1:0-5773 GCA_041745695.1 Chitinophagaceae bacterium
GCCCCTTGGTAAATCCCGCTGTGGGTTTTTACTTTCTTCTGCCAGTACACTCACGGCATCAAAGCCGATATAAGCGAAGAATACACCGCTAACCGCCGCCATCACACCTCCAAACCCATTGGGCATAAAAGACTGTGCGCCTGCATCGTTGTCTGGCATCCAGTTTCCCATCAGGTTGTTAGAGAAGATCATGGCGCCTCCTACTACGATGATCAGCACCACCACGGCGAGTTTCAGGATGACCATTACGTTACTGAAATTTCGCGACTCTTTAATTCCCCTGTACACAAGCGCAGTGATCAGTATATTGATTACTACTGCCGGCAGATCAAAAATGATCCGGAAGCCACCCACGGTGGGTGCTGTGTTCCAGGCGCTTACCAGTTCGGTATTGGCTGAGTTCTGCTGGAAAGCCGTTTTTGCCTCCCGGTAGCTGGTAGACAGGTAGTCGGGAACATCGACAGACATTTTTTCCAGTAGTGATGTGAAGTAGTCGCTCCATGAAAATGCCACATAGATATTACCGATCGAATACTCCATAAGGAGGGCCCATCCAATGATCCATGCGAACAGTTCACCAAATGAGGCGTAAGCGTAGGTATAGGCACTACCGGCAACGGGTATGCGCGTGGCAAATTCGGCGTAACAAAAAGCGGTGAATGCACAGGCAATACCACAAATGATGAATAAAATGACTACACCCGGACCTCCGGAAAATACTGCTGCTCCGAGGCTGCTGAAACTACCGGCGCCAATGATAGCTGCAATACCAAAGAAAGTGAGATCGCGTAAGGTAAGTACCCTGCTCAAGCCATGTTTGTGGCTTTCTGCATCTCCTTTCTCATGCATGATCTCATTGATCGGTTTCCTTCTGAACAGTGGGTGGGACATGAGCAGTTATAATTGGGCAGCAAAATAGATTAAAAAGGAACAGTATGCGCCTGTGCCCGTTGCAATTTCTGACAGCGACTATAAGTTAGTACCAGCTAAGTTTTACGAATCCGACGCATTCTTACTGTTCGCGATGAATGAGAAAACTGGTTAATTGCTTCAGCGGTTCCTTACGTGCCGATAGTACAGCTACATCTTCCAGATGCGCCAGCGCTTCTCTTATATAGTTTTCTTTTAATTCCCTGGCCCAGTCGTCTACCTTGCAGGCTTTGAATATTGCAATGACTTCTTCCACCTTGGTTGCTTCATCGCCTTCTATGAGCTGCTCCAGGCGTGCTTTTGAAGCTCCTTCAGCAGTTTCCATGGCGTGAATAAGGAGAAAAGTTTTTTTGTTCGACCTGATGTCGCCACCTACTTGTTTGCCAAATTTTTGAGGATCACCAAATGCATCCAGATAGTCGTCCTGCACCTGGAAAGCAAGACCGAGCTTCCTTCCAAATTCATAGAGTAACTGCTGATTGCCTCTGCCTGCACCGCCAAGTACGGCACCCATCTGCAGACTTGCAGCAAGGAGTACAGAAGTTTTTAAGTTGATCATAGATGCATAATCTTCAAACAATACCTGCTCCTGTTTTTCAAAATCCATATCAAGCTGCTGCCCTTCACAAACTTCTTTTGCTGTTTGATTGAATAGCTGAATGATGGGATGGATATATTTCAGGTCTACCTGGTTCAGGTATTCGTAAGCAGATACGAGCATTACATCTCCGGCCAACAAAGCGGTGCTGGTACCGAATTTTTGATGAACGGTTTCAAGGCCCCGTCGTAAGGGAGCCTTATCCATGATATCGTCGTGAATCAGTGTGAAATTGTGAAACAATTCAATGGCGGTGGCTACATGCCAGGCATCGTGGTGCAGTTCATTAAATAATTCATTGCCCATCAAACAGGCAACGGGACGGATACGTTTACCACCCAACTTTAAAAAATAGCGGTTGGGATCGTAAAGCGTTTTTGGATGCGCAGGAAAATGATCGCGTGAAAAACGTTCGCTGAATTGAACGGCCAGGTCCTCGAATGTATGCATGACTCCTTAGTCTCCCGACTCTTTTTTCTTTTTGGTTTTCTTTTGCTTACCCTTTTCATCCACGATCTCAGGAACAGTTTCCAGCAAAGGCGTCAATACCCATTCGTAGTCTAACTGTCTTTTCTCCAGGTTGGCGGCAATTACCTTGATGCGTACTTTATCGCCCATGCGAAATTTTCTTCCGCTGCGGTGTCCAACCAACATGTATTCTTCCTGCACCAGCCTGAATTCATCGTACTCCGCCAGGCTGGTGACACTCACCATACCTTCGCATTTGTGGTCAACGGTTTCTACCCAAAAACCAAAGGCGGCCACCCCACTGATCACACCGTCGAACTCGTCGCCGAGATAGTCGCGCATGAACTCTACCTGCTTGTATTTATTAGCGGCACGCTCCGCCTCCATGGCAGCCCTCTCCCGCTCACTGCAGTGCCGGCATTTTTCTTCCATTTTCTTATCCGGATGCAGGTTCTCGTTGAGCACTTCCTGCAATACCCGGTGCACCAGAATGTCGGGATACCGGCGAATAGGAGAAGTAAAATGACAATAATTCTCGAAGCCCAACCCGTAGTGACCTATGTTTTCAGTAGTATAAACTGCCTTGGCCATAGTGCGGATGCCCAGTTGTTCCAGCACATGCTGTTCGGGCTTACCGCGCACGTCGAGTAACATCTGGTTGAAAGATTCCGTGGTAGCCTCGGGAGTAGAGGTGTCGAACTTATGTCCAAACTTCTTTGCGAAAGCAATAAAGGGAAGCATTTTTTCGCCGCTGGGAAAGTCATGTACGCGATAAGCAAAAGGCACCGGCTTTTTGTTGATCTTAATTTTCGCCACACTTTCGGCTACCTGCTTGTTAGCAAGCAACATAAATTCCTCGATCAACTGGTGTGCTTCTTTGCTTTCTTTCACTACTATACCAATTGGCTTGCCCTTTTCGTCTAATTTAAAACGCACCTCCGTTGAAGAAAAATTTATGGCGCCGCTATCGAACCTTTTTTTACGCAGCCGCTGGGCAATGCTGTTCAGCAGCAGTATTTCATCTCCGTACAAACCCTCCTGTTTCTCAATGATCTCCTGAACGTCTTCGTAGGAGTAGCGGTGGTCGGAATGTATGACGGTCCTACCCAGCCAGTGCTGCTTTACCTGCCCCTTAGGCGTCATTTGAAACACCGCTGAAAAAGTGAGTTTGTCTTCATTAGGTCGAAGGGAACACAAAATGTTGGAGATCTGTTCGGGCAGCATTGGGTTCACTCGATCCGGCAGGTACACGGAGGTGGCTTTCATGTAAGCCTCCGCATCCAGCGCTGAGGCGGGCTCCACGTAATGGCTGACGTCTGCAATGTGAACCCCGATCTCATAATTACCATTTTTTAAAACTCTTATGGAGATGGCGTCATCAAAGTCTTTGGCATCAACAGGGTCGATGGTAAAGGTGAGAATCCGGCGAAAATCTTTTCTCTTCTCAATCTCCTTTTCAGGAATTGCATCAGGGATCCTGGCCACTTCCTCAAGCACTTCTGCAGGAAAGAGCAGGGGAAAACCATTCTGCAACAGGATCTCTTTCATGGCAACATCGTTCGTGTCCTCTGCGGCGAGCACACTAATTACCTCGCCGACCGGTCGCTTGCCGTTGCCGCCATCCCATTCTGTTATTTTAATCACTACCCTGTCTTTTTCGGTAGCGCCATTGAAGCTTTTTTCCGGGATGAAAATATCCGGCATTTTACGTTCGCCGTCTACAACAAAAAAAGCAAAGCCTTTATTCATTTGCAGGCGACCGATAAATTCAGACTGCTTTCTTTCCAATATCTGGATGATCTCTCCCTGTATGCGCTTGCCATTATTGCCTGGCTTCACGGCAACCCTTACTTTGTCGCCATGCATGGCAGTGCCAAAATCATTGGGACGTATCAGTATATCGGTTTCAAGATCCTGAACCACAACAAAGCCCATCCCAGACCGCGTGATCTCGATAGTGCCTTTATAGCTATCGCCTTGTTCTGTTTTAGGTTTTGATTTCTTGCTATCCCTCTTACCCATCCTATATTGGTTGTTTGAAGTTATTAATGAATCCTTTAATGATACCATTGAACCGGCTCCCTTCATGAAAGAGAAAGCTGTGCTCAATCGGTATTACATAAAGTGGTAAGTTAGCCAATTCGTCTTCAAATTTCAACAAACGCATGGCATCTTTCTCCGTGGTGAGGATGATCCTGTTAGTGGTTTGGATAGAATTGAAACGCGTTTTTATGTCTTTCCAGTCATCGATGGAAAACACGTGATGGTCGCCATAGTGCATCATGGAATAGGTTTGGATATTGTCTTCCAGGTATTTTTTTAGCGGGCGGGGGTTTGCAATACCCGTAACCAGCAACACCTCGGTGTGTTCTTCAATCTTATGTAACAGCCTGCTGGTGATATGGTAGGGCGTGCCGTAAACGATAGTAGTAAAAAAAACAGACGGTGAAGGGGTTGGCTTGATCTCGCGGATAATGCCGGTTTTTTCGTTTTCATCCAGGTCCGCGGCACATTTGGTTACCACAATGACTGAGGCCCTCTTGTAACTTTTTCTTACATCGCGGAGGTCGCCGGCTGGAAGAAAAAAGTCACGGGTAAAAAGGTTTCCATGTTCGGTGAGTACAATATTGAGCCCGGCTTTGATACTCCGGTGCTGAAAGGCATCATCCAAAATGATTGCTGCAGTGTCCGGACAATCATGCAATAATTGCGGGATAGCTACCAGTCTCTCCTCACCAACGGCCACAGGCACTCCCGGGAACTTATGGTAAAATTGCAGGGGCTCATCGCCTATATCCAGGGCGGTTGTGCGTTTGTTGGCTAAAGCGTACCCCCTTGTTTTGCGTTTATAACCACGACTCAATGTGGCCACTTTAAAGTCATTCTGCAGCAGGCGTACCAGGTACTCTACCATTGGTGATTTGCCTGTGCCCCCCAAAGAAAGGTTGCCCACACAGATAACAGGAAGACCGAAGGCGGTAGACGAGAGAAAATTTTTATCATATAACCAATTGCGTATCCAAACTGCAAGTCCGTAAATGATAGCAAATGGGAACAGTAGGAGACGAAAAGATTTTACTAACGGGTTAGAAAACATAGACCTGCTGCGGAGTAATACAAAAATTTAAAGGTACATCATAATCGGCGGTGTCATTTATCAACGACACAGGCTCGAAATACGACAGGCCAATCTTTAAACAGTCCTCTCGGCACTCACTTAAGAAACGATCGTAGTATCCCTTTCCATAGCCAACGCGGTGCCCGGCTTCATCACATGCAAGCATAGGCACAAGGATAAGATCTATATCATCCGGATAAAGCAGCTGATCACCAACCGGCTCTGTAATTCCAAATTCATTAGAATTGAAAGCAGCATCGGGAGGTGCCACCACTGCCTCCATCGTTGTTTGGGAAACATGCATTCGCGGATAAGCCACCGTTAAAGAAGGGTTGCGAAAATGCAAAAAATCTGTGATCGCAAAAGAATCAACTTCGCTTTTCTCCGGTATCGAATAGAAACTCATGACCGAGGACACAAAAGGAATATCCAGCGTTTGAAATTGTATCAAAATAAGATCGTCCCACTTCAGTTTTTGAGCTTCTGTAAGTGCATCCCTCTTTTGCTTATATAGTTTACGAATGTCTTTTTTTAGCATGCTTATTCCGGTGGTTCGCTGTTTTCAAAAATCGAGAACAGCGTGGTTCCATAATTTCGAACCGACTTAAAATGAGGAATTTCCTCGTAATGATTGCGGGGCGTATGTTCCAGCACGAACC
>JBGTIL010000504.1:0-9379 GCA_041745695.1 Chitinophagaceae bacterium
TCAACTTCGGATTAAAATACGAGTATAACCGTGGCAATGCAGCACATATTGTCCAGTCTGTGGGTCTTAGGGTGTCTTATGGCTTTGGTATGTTTCAAGGGAGAGGCTGATAGACTGCTCATTTCTAACTTTGCAATATCATGATCAACACCATGCTTCACCGTTAAATTTTATTTACAACGCGCTAGGTATTCTTCTACACTCTGGCTTTTTAATTGATCTAAGATCACGAATGAGACCCCCGGGAGGCACATGTAATGCCTACGAAAAAGATGCTGAGTCTCAAGAGGAATATTTGTAAAGGTGTATTTGCTTTGTTTCATTGATTCCGCTGTTTGCCTTGTTACTGCTGCACCGGTAACCCACTTGTCGAAACCCTTTCAATTGTCTGTAGCAAGTAAACGAACCACCCCGATCAATCAAAAGAAATTCGACCCGAACGAAGAGTTGCTAGTGACTCAAACTTTTACAGTTCTGGATTTTGTTCGTAGATGGTCCAATGCTGCAGCCTTGTTTTTCCCTTCTTCAAAAGTACAACCTCACTATTGCTTGCACCATCAGAAGTTGAGGGAGTCAGGTACAGCTCAGTATCCTTTAGCCGGATCCAATATACACCTCCAGTCACAGGTATAAACTCGTACTGCTGTTTTATATTATCGAGTAGGAACGGTTGTTGTCCGAGACTTTTTGCAGCAGACTGATTCGCGTTTGGTTCAAAAGTTTTGCCTGTATACAAATTTCTTAATTGGTAGGTTTGTCCCCCGGCATGTAAGAAATCCCATGTCATGCACTTCCAGTTCACCGGGGTATAAGACACGAGCGGTGTACCGTCTTTTTTGTTAGCATCTTTTATACGCAGCAGCATACCTGTTTCCACGTTTTTGATTGCAAAGGTTCCTTTGATCACCTGACACCTTGTAGTTGTGCAGAGAAGTAAGGCACCCAATACCAGGACCAAAACAAGGGATAGTCGTTTCATAGTTTCGTATTTAAAACTTTAATATTCAGCCATCGGCAATGATTCGTTTTTATCGAGCAGCACTTGTTTATACCCGCCACGTTGCCGGAAATAAAAGAGTAAGCCCAGGTAGCAGACCAGCATGCCCAAAGGGATAAGTGCCACTGTGGCTAAAGCATTTTTCTTGGCTTCGTTCTGCACACTTGCAATCGTAGTAAGATCTTCCGGTGGTGCGCTGCTGAACTTGGCTGCGTCTAAGGCTCTGTAGGAGCCAAAAATTCCCGACTTTTCACTGGTGATGTAGCTTGCATGAAGCGTGGTACTATTTTGCTGATCGTAAATAGCGAGGTTTTTGTCCAGCCTCGTGTCCTGTACAAAACCAAGTACCACTGCCCCGATCACACCTACGCCCATCATGCCCACGGCACCCGTAAAATTGAGGGCCAAAGCACCGCCTTTGGGAAAGCGTTCCGAAACAACGCCCAGCATCGTAGGCCAGAAAAAAGTCTTGCCCAACGCGTAGATCGTTGCAGCGATGATTATGACGAAACCGGATGCATAGGAAAGAAACAGGAGCCCGACTGCTGCAATAAGCGAACTTGCTGCCAGCAAGCCGAGCGGAGAAAGCTTGTGTACGATCGGTCCTGAATAAAACCGTAACAGGGCCATGATCAGGGAAGTGTAGATGAGCACCCAACCTCCCTGCAAACCCATGTTTTGCATGGCAGGGGTCATCAGGTCGGTGATCCAGCTGTCGGTACCCAATTCTGTTGTAGCCAGTGGAATCATGATCAGCAGCAGAAAGATAAAAAGTGGCCGACCCAGCGACCGCACGAAGTACCAAAAGACGCCCACAACAGCCAGGGTAATTCCAATACTGACCGGAGTGCTCCAGCCCAATAAGCCACCTAACTGAAAAGCGCTCAATGCGGTAATGATCAGTGTGCCACCAACGCCAACTTCCTTCAGCATTTCGAGGTAACTAACGCCTGCCTTTACTCTCTCGTTTACAGGAAATTTTTCCTTTATAATGATCCATCCATAAATAGCTGTGGGAAGCAAAATAAAACCGATAATGAGCTCCCACGGCAGGTTTTGATTGATCAGGAAGATGCCCAGTAAGCCACCCAGCACGAGGCCGGCAGGCCATCCCGCATGTAGTATATTGAGCCATTTGGTTTTTTCTTTTGGAAACATGGTGGCCACCACAGGGTTAATGACTGCCTCGGCGGCACCATTGCCTAAAGCAAATAAAAATGTTCCGGTATAAAGCATCCAGTAACCATCAGCAGATATGGTAACCACCGCCGAGGATACATGGCAGATAAATGCAAATACCATCGACTTTTTGTAGCCGATTTTGTCAATGATCAGACTGAAAAGAACAATACTGATACCGAAGGGCCAGAAGCCTACTCCAAAAATTTCACCCTGTTGTGTTTTACTTAGTCCAAATTGCACACCCCAGTCGGCCATGATAAAGGCGCGGAACACAAATCCGAAGGCAGTTGCAATTAATACAATGAAACATCCCCAGAATAGGCGCATGCGTGAATGGGCTTCCTGGTCGTCTGCAATTTTCGGTGTGGCGGTTGTTACAGTCATTTGAAGGTTTGGTATGTTTTGAATGTTGTGTCTTTCAATCTGAAATGATTCTCTGGTCAAGCCTTTTTCCATCCTAAGGATTAGAAAAGCAGCATAAACCTGGGCAGGGTAGGGATTTGTTTCGGCGATACAACCACCAGCGTGTTTTCAATAGTAACCGACAGAGAGTTGTGCCTTTGATTTGACAGCTCCTTTATCACGCAATACCATCCCAATATTATTAAATTTTGGGCGTACCATGCCATTCACTTTTTCGCATCTTCATCGCTGGTTCAGACCACGGGTATAAAAAGAGTATTACAAATTAAATCTAACCTGTTTTTCGATACCAGACTTATTAATGGAAAGATTGATTGGTCAAAAGCCGCGAGGTTAGGCTTTGAAGACTGTCCAATTAATTCATTATACTAAAGTCCTGCACAGCTACAAGATGGGCAGCGGAGGTAATAGTATACTATTGAGTAATGAAAAACTGGATTGTGTACGGATGGCATCCGTCAAACCCGGTACGGAGGAAGAATGAAAAGATTGGAGGTATCAGAGATGCGCGCTTCTCGGGATAAGCGGAGCATCCGCTGCAGGCAGATCGATGCTGCTTGCTTGTTGGCTATGCAGAAAACATTAAGTTCCTCTTACTTGGCTCCTATGAAAGTATTGTGGGGTGGATCACTGCTGGTGTGAAAGCTTCCTGATAAGTCACTGTCCGTAAGATGCTGCCAGATGACTCCATAAACATCTGTTGCAAGCAAAGCCCCTTTTTTCAATTGGTCAGTTGTGATGATCACCGGATGAACCATCGGATCTTTTACAAAGCCACCGTGTGAACCCTTCACCAGGGTGGCATCCAGCGGGATCACATCCATCGTGTATCGGAAGCCCATTTTTTTACGCAGTAGCTTATAAGCCGCCCGGCTTTTGGATGTCATAAAAAGTTCAACAGGGTCGTAACCGGGTTTTTTATGGATATCTACCACCCTTGCATAATCTGGTGCTTTATCATCGTCCAGCCAGAAGTAGTAAGCAAACCAAGAGTTTTCTTTTGCAACCACCACAAGGTCGCCGGAGCGTTCATGGTGCAGGTGGTACTGCTTTTGTTCCTCCTTGTTCAAGACCATTGCAACACCTTCCATTTGTTGCAGCAAGTCAACAACTTTACCTCTAATCGAATCGTCATTAATGTAAACATGTGCTACCTGGTGGTCTGCAACTGCAAAAGCTTTTGATGCGCCTGCATCCAGCAACTCCAATCCTCTTTCAACTCTTATAGCCAGCAAATCATTTTCACGAAACAACCGGTTAATATACAAAGGTTGATCTACCCTGGTGATGCCGTACTCTGACAGTAAAATTATTTTTGCCTGCTTCGACTGGTAGTAAGTCACCAGGTCTGCTACCACGGCGTCGATCTCTTTGAGATCCGGTGCAATGGTTGGGAGATCGGGTCCGCTCCGCTGCAGGCAATAATCCAGATGCGGCAGATATATCAACGTAAGTGTGGGATCGTGCTTCTTATCTGTAGACATGGACGCGTCAGCAATCCACCGGGTGGCGCTGATGTCGGTGGCTGGTCCCCAGAATTTGAACAGGGGAAAAGGTCCCAGTTCTTTTTGCAACTCATCACGTAACCCGGCAGGGTACGAATAGCAATCTGGCATCTTTCTGCCATCCGCCAGGTAATTGGGTCGGGGGGTAACAGAGAAGTCGGCAGTAGCATACATGTTGTACCACCAGAACATTTTAGCGCAGGTGAAGGAAGGGTCGTGTGCTTTTGCCCGTTCCCAGATCTTTTCCGTCTGCACCAATTTATTGGATTGCTTCCAAAACTTTATCTCACAGTCTTCGCGGTCGTACCAGCCGTTACCGACGATGCCATGTTCATTGCACCATTTGCCGGTGACAAAAGTAGATTGCACCGAGGTAGTGACAGCAGGGAGCATAGGCGCTATGGTATGCAGCTGATTTTGCCTGCTGTACTGCTGCAGGAAAGGCGTGTGTTCACCGATCAGTGAGGAAGACAATCCTACAATATCTATGACAACCGTTTTATGCATTTCCTTGATCCCTCGCAGGCGCCGCTGCGTCGTTATTCAATGTGTGAAGCACCCAGTTCATTTCCCTGATGATGGAATCCTGTTGCGGCAGTTTTAGATCCTCCGGCAACACATCCCAGGTATAAGTTTCCACTTCCAGGTGACTGGCAAAAGGGGCTGTTTTTTGCAGGCTGAGCACATCCACAATGTCGGGTTGCGTAGATTGGAGCAGTCCGTAATCTTTCATAAATACCGGCACATGAAAATGCGCCCGCCATTCTTTGATCGACTCATTACCTGCATCTTCCAGCGCCTGGTCGAGGTCGTTGTATTGTATGAGGCTTCCGTTGTCCTGCCTGCCAATCACCTGGTGTAAATAGGTGGGTTCATTAAACGCGCGGAAGCATTTCATTACTGCCGCGCGTTCTGCTGGTGCCTGGGGTAGTACCGCTCTCAGCGCGGCGCTGATCTGGATCTTTCCAACCCTGATGCCGCTGTTCCGGAGTTGTACCAGGGTAGCGCCAACCGTTTCAAAACCAATCGCAAAATGACACACATCATAACAAAGTGTTACATGTTGCCGGATGGCTGAAACAGCCGCTGCCGCATCCATCTTGAATTCCTGTTGCAGGTAAACGGTGCCCCGGGGAACCAATTCTCTTGTAAACCAGTTAATAAACTCCGTACCGTTTTCCAGTAGTCCACCGGGCTCCGGTTCTATGTCCAAATGGATCGATTTACCGGTGGCAGCTTTGATCTCCAGGAGGCCCTTTGCAACCTGTAATACGTTTGCTGTAGCTGCTGCTTTTGCCTGTTGTTTGCTGCCTTCAGTGGTAAACCAGTGGCGGTAAGAGAGAGGTGATGTAGAAATACCACCTTCCATACCGTTCGGCAACAATTCGGCAAGCAGGTGAGCAAGGCGCATGGTGTAGGCTACTCGTTCGCCAGTTGTCCAATCGGGTTGGTGCACTGCCTCCTTCACTACGGTATGATGGAAGCCACCGTAGGGAAATCCGTTCATCGTAAATACATAGCAGTCCTGTTCCAGTAACCATTGTTTAAAGAAAACCAGGTTGTCTTTTTGCATCAGATCCAGACTGGCTTTATTGGATAAACGTAACCCAATGCCAAAGGGACGATCAGGAGCAAGGTTTTCTTTTATTGTTGGGATAGCTTTTTTTAGTTGAGCAAAATGATCTGTCCAGCTTTCCCCGGTGTGAATGTTGGTGCAATAGGTAAGATGTCCGAAGGCTGTTTTCATTGCTTTATATGGGTTGGATGATGATACTGCAACCAGTCTCCGGCATCAATCAGGATTGCGGTATCCAGCTGGTGTACTTCTTCTCCCTGCCCGATAGCTGCCAGCAACATGACGGTCAGCTTTCCACCCAGGTGCTCTCTGAATTCCTGAAGGCCTGCCAGTACCGGGCTGGCCTCATTTTCGAATTTGAACAGGGGATGGGTGGTAGTGAAACCAAGCTTTTGCAGGAGGGCAATGATTCTAAGCAAATCGTTTTTAGAAAGCCGGTTGGATAAAAACGAATAGGTGCTGTCGAGCGCAATACCAAGTGCTACTGCTTCGCCATGCCGCAGATCGAACTGCGTTAATTGCTCCAGCTTATGTGCACTCCAGTGACCAAAATCCAACGGCCGGGAAGAGCCAAGTTCGAATGGATCGCCGCTGCTGATGTGTTCCATATGAAGTGCAGCGCAACGCCTGATCAAATAGTTCATGACCTCTTTATTTCTGGCCGCAAGCGCGGTGGCATTGGCTTCCAGCCATTCGAAGAAAGGTTGGTCTTTTATGAGGGCCACTTTCACGGCCTCAGACATTCCTGAACGCCAGTCGCGATCGCTTAGAGAAGTAAGAAAACACTCGTCATTGAACACGGCGACGGGTGGCGCAAAGGTTCCGAGAAAGTTCTTTTTGCCTCCATAGTTGATGCCATTTTTCACACCTACCCCCGAATCATTTTGGGCAAGTACCGTGGTGGGAATTCTTATGTGCCTGATGCCCCGGTGGGCTATAGCTGCTGCATAGCCTGCCACATCCAACAAAGAGCCACCACCAACACCTGCGAGGTAGGAGTGCCGGTCGATGCCGTATTCATTTATCTTTTCAATAATGCTGTACAGATGTTCATCCTCGTTTTTACATGTCTCGCCTCCGGGTAAGATCAATGCCGGCGATATGCGGTATCCGTCAAGTTTCGAGATATAATTTTCAATATCAGTTTCGAGTGTTGGGTGATGCCGCACAACTTCGTTGTCCAGAACAAAAAAGATCTTTTTTGCGACGTCGCTTTTTTCCTTTTTTAGAAATTCCTGCAGGAGTGGGTTAGACAGGTTGAACAGGTCTGCCGTGAAATAGACCGGGTAAGAAAAGTTAACGCTGAAAGATTGCTGAACAAAATCTGTTTGATGCATACCGTATTTAGTTGCCCTGTTTTACTGCCATTCGTGATTTGCTGCGATAATTTTTCAATAGAAATATTGACGGTTTTATCAGGTCACTGCAAAGGCTTTCCCGAGTAAAATTGAAATGGGTAAAAGTAAGATGATAATCAACGCAAAGTAAAAGCTGCCGAAAGCCGCTGCCCAGGCTCCATTCATCAGGATCAGTGCAATAACGCCAGCTTTTACCGCTTTGCCAATTAGCGGTCCGGCTGGTTTCCTAACGGCCTTGTGTAGGGGCAAATAGATCATGATTCCAAAAACTGCCAGAAACGGAGCGGTAGGAAGCAAGCTATCATTTAAGAATGCTACTACACCAATAGCCACAATAACGATAAGGTAGAGCAGGCCTGCAGTAATGAGAATGTGTTTGCTTCCGCCATGTACTTCACCCCGGCTGATCATCGTTATCGCTGCAATATAGATGATGGGAACGAGCCCCAGGAACCAGTACTGGAACACTGCCTCAGGAAGTACACTGATGCCGAGCAGCAGGTTTAGGCCGCGGCAAATGCCCATATTGATGGGTCCAAAGAACGACAGGTGCTTGCCCCATTTGTCGTAGAACAGGGCGGCGAAAGAAATTGCCAGTGCGACGTAAAGGGTGACAGAAAGAAAATGAATGACATGCACGAAAGCCGCTGCCATTACTCCTGCGGTCAGTAAAAGGATGCCAGCAACGCCTGCGGCTTTCTTGCTGATCAATCCTGCTGGTACCGGACGTTCCGGCCTTTCTATTTTGTCGAGTTCTGCATCGAATACATCATTCATTACAACCCCTCCTCCGTACAACCCAATCGTTGCAAACACCAGCAGAATCATAGAATACAGGGGAAAGCCTGTCCATCCGTTCTGCGAAGCAAAAGCAGCTATTGCCAGACCGGCAAGGATATCGGAAATAGCGGTTACGATGTTAGCCGGTCGCATTAAGCGGAGGAGCGGTGCGGTTAGTGGCATACACTAGGAGATGATAATGGAGTTTTTGGCCATTCGGGGTTGCTGACCACCACGCAGAATTGTATTCCCTTCAAACTTCTGCGACTGGTCTGCCTCGCTGCTGCCTGCGAAATCACCTTCATTGATCTGACCACTTTGTCCAAAAGCTGTAATTGCATTTTGATAAGTAACCATCCTGGTGGCCTCCTTTGAAATACCGACAGACAGCATCAGTGCTGCCGTTTTGGGTACTGCAAGGGGATCGCTTATGCCCCAGTCTGCTGCCGAGTTGATCATGATGCGTTCTGTGCCGAACGCTTTGACGACTGCAGCCATCCTTTCGTTGCCCATTTTGGTAAAAGGGTAAATCGTAAATGCGGCCCAGAAGCCGCGGTCCAGCACTTCCTTCACCGTTTCTTCATTGTTATGATCAACAATAATCATGTGCGGTTGCAAGCCATGTTCAAGCGCTATATCCATGCTGCGGGTGGTACCCCGCTTTTTATCGCGGTGAGGGGTATGAATCTGCACCGGGAGTGCGGCCTCTTTGGCAAGTTCCAGCTGCAGGCGATAGAATTTTTCTTCCGCAGGTGTTTGATCATCGAAACCTATCTCGCCAATGCCTACTACGCCTTCTTTATGGATAAACAGGGGTAAGATGTCCATCACCTGTTCAGCCAGTGCTTCGTTGTTCGCCTCGCGAGAATTGAGCCCGATTGTGCAATAGTGTTTGATGCCAAACTGTGAGGACCGGAACCGTTCCCAGCCAACCAAACTGCTGTAGTAATCGCGAAAAGTGTCTACACCGGTACGCGGTTGCCCTAACCAAAAGGCAGGTTCTATAATAGCCCTGATGCCCGCATCAGCCATTGCCTGGTAGTCGTCGGTTGTACGGGAGGTCATGTGTACATGCGGGTCAAAGAAAGGCATGCCTTTAATGCTATCTCTCCACTCCGGGTTCTCTGAAACCAGTTGGAGTGCTTCGTCGTTTAATGCGGTGCTGCAACACATGTTACAAGTTTAATGTTAGCGATTTTCGATTTGCTTCCTTTGTACCCGTCAAATGTAAGTTGAGGCTTTGAACTATTGCTGCGCAAATTGTGTAGCAGTTTTTGGATCACGTATGGAATTGTTTTTCAGCAATACGACTCCAGGTGAGTGTACCTGTTGCTATTTGATTTGCAAATTCACTGTTTTGAGCGAGCAGGCGCTTAGCCGGCGGATACAAACTGTTGCTGCATGCCAGTGCGGCAGCCTGAACATCGGTGGGATTTGTAGAATGAAAAACGCGTTCGATGTCGTGTATGTTATCAGCATTGATAAACTTGGCTATGCATCGCCAGAGCAAGGGGTTTACTGGGCGCTGTGCTGCCCATCTTTCGTGGGCATAATCCAA
>JBGTIL010000505.1:0-5051 GCA_041745695.1 Chitinophagaceae bacterium
CTATCCCGGGACGGTGCTCCTGTATACCTTGTTAATCACTTTAAACCTGTGTATGACAACTGCCGGAAAATAATAGCGGCAATGGTGATCACAAGAGACTTCACCGTAGCCAGGCTTGCAGAGCAGGCTTTGAAGGTGAGCGAAGACCGTTGGAAATTTGCCTTAAACGGAAGTAATCATGGCTTATGGGATTGGGATTTGAAAACGGGCAAGATGTTTTTTTCCGATTCGTTTAAAAAATTGCATGGCTATTCGAGTGCTGACATAGGGGACCATTATACCGATTGGAGTCAAAAAGTGCATCCAGATGATAAAGACGCTGTAGCAGGCGCGATCAAAACCCACCTTGAAGGAAAGAACCCTTACTATGAAAGCGTGTATCGCATGAGTGGGAAAGACGGGCGTTATAAGTGGATACATGCCCGGGGGTTGATTGTTGAAAAAGACCCGGACGGAACGCCGGTTAGCATGATAGGAACTCATACGGACATCACTACACAAAAAAATGCTGAGGAAAGCTATAAGATCCTATTTTACAGCCATCCTCTTCCCATGTTCACCTATGATCTGGATAGCCTGAAGATCCTGGAGGTAAATGATGCTGCACTCCACTTCTACGATTATAGCCGCACAGAATTTTTAAATCTCAGCCTCACAGATATCAGGCCGTCGGAAGATGCCATTTTGCTAAAAGATATCATAGGTCAGCTAAAAGGCCATTCAAAAGGCATGAGGCATTTGGCTCGGCACCTTAAGAAAAATGGCGAAATTCCTTTTGTAGAGGTAACCGGGAGCCAGATCACCTTTGAAGGCAAAAAATCAAGGATTGTAACAGTCTATGATGTGACCGAGAAAATAAAGGCGGAGCAACAACTCAAGACTTCAGAAAAACAATACCGTCTCCTGTTCAAAAGCAATCCCCTGCCGTCCTGGATTTATGATGTCGAAACACTCAGGTTCCTGGCAGTGAATGATGCCGCCATCAAAACCTACGGGTATACTAAAGAAGAATTTTTAAATAAAACACTACTAGATATTCATCCCCCGGCAGATGGTCAGAGAGTGCTGAATGCTGTAGCTGAAAATGGGCAACAAGACAATATCACGCTTACAAAGTGGGAACAGGTAACGAAAGATGGTAAACGCATCTATGTACAGATAAGCGCCACCGCCATCAACTACTATGGCAAGGCCACCCGCTTGGTAGTGGCTAACGATATTACCACAATGGTGCTTGCAGATGAAGCACTTGCAAAAAGCAATGAGCGATTCAAACTTGCCACCAGGGCTACATCAGATGCTATTTACGATCTCGATTTGTTAAATGATCAGCTCACCTGGGGAGAGGGTATGACTACCCTGTTCAACCATCCTGCAGGCAGCACCACCATCGCAGATTGGGAGAGCCTCATTCACCCCGACGACAGGCAGCGGGTGCTGAAGAGCCTGACAACCACAATAGAGCATACCAAGAAAAAATTCTGGAAGGAGGAATACAGGTTCCAGAGAAAAGATAGGAGCTATAGTTACATCATTGACAAGGGTTTCCTGAAGCGCGACGAAAAGGGCAATGCTGTGCGGATTATTGGCGCGATGCAGGATATTTCTGAATTCAAACTCCAGCAGGAGGAACTCATAGCCAGCAATGACCGCTACCAGTTCGCCTCATTAGCAACATCAGATATCATCTGGGACTGGAACCTGGAAACGGGCACTATACTCTGGTCTGAAAACTTCACAAAAGTGCTCGGACATCCGCTTCCGGAGAACAAGCTGCTGCCTGAAACCTTTTGCCAGAATAATTTTCACCCCGATGACGTGGAGAGAGTTTGGAACAGTTTGCAGAACGCTATTAATGATCCCGGCTGCTCCATTTTCCAGGAAGATTTTCGTTACAAACGCGCAGACGGCGGTTATGCATTCATTTCAGATCGCGGATATGTACTGCGGGATGCAAACGGCAAAGGACTGAGAATGATTGGGGCAATGCGGGATGTGACGGATAAAAAATATAAAACAAATTTGCTCGAGTTGGAAAGACAGGTGTACGAAAGCAGCACCAGCAAATCAACTCCTTTTGCCAGTGTAGTAACCTTGTTGCTGCAGGGACTGGAAAACCTGCATCCGGGCATGAGCACCTGCGTGCTGCTTGTGGAGAAAACCAACACCATTAAGTTCCTGGCAGCACCGAGTATGCACCCCGGACTCAAAGCCGCCCTCGATGGGCGGCAAATGACTGCTACTGATGGCTGCATTGGCGCCGCCATCGCCAGAAAGGAAACGGTGACAGCAGAAGATATCGAGAACGATCCCCTGTGTGTCAACTTCAAAGGGCTTGCAGCTGCATTCGGGGTGCGATCTTCCTGCTCGGTACCCATCCTGGATAGCAACGGCTGCGTTGTGGGTGCCCTTGGAATCTATTTCAGCGTTCGAAAAACACCTGACGCTATTGAATACAACAGCATCGAACGGGCGCAGTACCTGCTCCGCATACTACTTGAAAACCATTTTTCTCTCAACAGGATACAGGTAGCCAATGATCGGTTCGACAGTGTGATGCGGGCTACCCACGATATGATCTGGGACTGTGATATTCAAACGGGCTCCTTCTATCGAAGCCAGGAAGGCATGGCTAAAGTGTACGGCGTCAGCAACGGTCGAAGCATACCAACTATTCGGGCCTGGCTGTCGCGTATTCATCCCGAAGATTATGGTGCCGTACAACATATCATCAAGAAAATTTTGAGCGCCTCCTCGCAGGAAACCTTCGATCTGGAATACCGTTTTCTAACGGACGAGGGCAACTACAATTTTGTTTATGACCGCGGTACTATTGTCAGAAACCGCGAGGGCAAACCGTCGCGTATGATTGGCGCAGCGCAAAATATCACCGAAAGAAAAAGGCTGGAACTCGAGTTAATTAAAACCGAACTGGAAAAACAAAGAATCATTGGTCAGGCTACCATAGAAACACAGGAACAGGAACGTAGTGAGATAGGTAAGGAACTGCACGACAACGTGAATCAGGTACTCACCACCACAAAACTTTACCTCGATTTATCACAAAGCAGTCCGGAACTGAAAGACGAACTCATTGTGAAGTCTACCAAAAATATTATTTACGTTATCAATGAAATCAGACAGCTGTCCTGCTCGCTGATGAATCCTACACTTGGTGACCTGGGCTTGCTGGACTCAATTACTGACCTGGTTGAAAACATCAACCTGACCCGAAAAATATACGTACAGCTCGAAGTAAACACCGAAGTGGAGACCCTGTTAAACGAGCACCAGAAACTAACCATTTTCCGGATCGTGCAGGAAGTTCTGAACAATGTCATCAAACACGCGCGCGCTAATTCCGTTACACTCAGCATCCATGCGGCGGATGCGCAACTGGTACTTACCATCAGCGACGATGGCGTTGGCTTCGATCCGGTGTTAGTAAAAAAAGGTTCAGGCCTAAGAAATATTCAAAATCGGGTATATTTATCAAATGCAACTATCAGCCTCGACAGTAAGCCAGGTTGCGGATGTCGCTTTCAAATTAAATTTCCTACGAACATAAATACCAATTAACCATTATGGAAAAGATCAGCATCTTGATCGCAGATGATCACACACTTGTCAGAGAAACCTGGAGTTTCATTTTAAATACAGACCCCCGTTTCTCAGTGATCGCAGAGAGCGGCAGCGGTGAAGAGGCAATTGAATTAGCAAAAAAACTTCGTCCCAACATCGTAATCATGGATATCAATCTGCCCGGTATGAATGGGATTGAAGCAACACAGCAGATACGAAAATTTTCTCCCGGTACTAAAATTCTCGGAGTTTCGCTGCACACCCAACCTACCTATGCCCGTAAAATGATCCAGAAGGGCGCGATGGGCTATGTAACCAAGAACTCTTCCCGTGAAGAAATGTTTAAAGCCATCATTGAAATTCAGAATGGTAAAAAGTATATCTGTGATGAGATCAAAAACATTTTATCAGATCAGGTTATTAGCGGCGATGATGTTCAAACAGGACTTAATTCACTTTCACAGCGCGAAATAGAAATCATCTCACATATTAAAAAGGGCAGTTCTTCCAAAGAGATTGCCGAGTCGTTGAACATCTCTGTAAAAACCGTGGAGGTGCACCGTTACAACGTTCTGAAAAAATTAAACCTGAAGAATGCAGCTTCGCTCGTGAACTTTATTAATAACAGTCAACTTGATTTTGACAATTGATTACTAAGTTGTAAATTCAGGTGCTTCTTTCTGGTCTACCTGGCTAAGATTTTTATACAATATTTTCTTACAGATTCTTATCCAATCTTTTTGTAATGCAGAACCAGCCCCTTGCAATGGAGGTTAATTGCAGCTGATTATTTTATACTAATTTAATCGCCTTATGCAACACGGTACTATTCGTGTAGTGATTGTTGACGATCATCAAATGGTAAGGGAAACGTGGAGAATGATTTTGCAAAAAGACGAGCGCATAGAAATCATAGGTGAGTGCAGTTCCGGGGGCGAAGCCATCGAAGCTGCGGAAAACCTGGGGCCCGATGTAATGCTTATGGATGTAAATATGTCGCCAATAAACGGTTTTGAGGCAACCCGTAAAATAACGAGGTCACATCCCCACGTAAAGATCATAGGCGTCTCCGTACAAAGCCAGCCAAGCTATGCAAGGAACATGTTGCACCTTGGGGCCAAGGGTTACGTGACAAAGAACTCGCCGAAAGCCGAAATGATAGAAGCCATACTCCAGGTGCAGAACGGACACACTTTCCTCTGCAAGGAAATCAAAGAAAAAATGACCACAGAGTAGGACGGATCCTGGATGAACCGGTTGCGGATGTATTGCACTGCAGATGCTTAAATTTGCACTCCAATTTACCCGAACGCATGAGCAATCTCTCCAAAAATTTCGAACCGCAGCCTATCGAGGAACGCTGGTACCAACACTGGTTAAACCAGGGGTACTTTCATAGCAAGCCCGATGCGAGGAAGCCCTATACAGTTGTCATTCCTCCGCCTAATGTTACCGGTGTGCTCCACATG
>JBGTIL010000506.1:0-4405 GCA_041745695.1 Chitinophagaceae bacterium
GGGCAAAGTAGCAATAGAAAGGGTGTTGTCTACAGACTGAGGGTAGATGGTATAGCCGTCCAGCGCGCCCTGGGAAACAGCTGCCAGATAACCAAGCGCTTCAGCTTGCGGTACATACCCTGCATCATTGTTGGGTACAACCATTACCCTGGGTACGTACTGCACCCCCTGCTCTTGTAATCTTTCCCTGATATAAGTGGTATTATCGTTGATGTTTTTGTTTGTGTTCTCACCATTAGCGAACGTACCCGTTTTGTTATGGTAAAATCCATGGTTTTGAATTGCCCAGTTATTATTTACCAGGTTGGCCATTTCTGTCCAGTTCAGGCAGTTATTATAATTAACCCAATCAGTATTGTTTGATTGTATTAAAGCATTGGTGGCAACTGCTGCGCGCCATTTAATGGGATTACCACAACCATCCGTAAAAGTTTTGCCTGGATAATTGATGCTGTTTATGGGGGCAGTGCCTCCATTAAAAAAAGCAAAAACGTCGCGCATTCCGGGCGAGCGGTCATCCATTTCATAATTGTAAACACCCTGTTTATTATATTTCAGGTCGGTAAAAGCCGATGTGGCAGCAGAAGGGTTTGCAGCGAATGTAACGGCAACGGTAATCGAATTGGAAGACGCTTGTGCGAATAAGCCGGCTGGAAAAGCACAGCAAAGAAGGCAAAAGAAAGACAGTAGTTTCATTTTCATGGTAGACCTAAGGTTGTCGAACGGCTTTAGAACGGCGAACGGTGTAAAATAGTATGAAGGCGTTCGCAGGAGTGGGGATCAAATTTACTTAGAAGATTCAACACTGCCTGAGAAAAGGTAGTTCTACGCTGCGGCTACACTTTAGCCAACCTTTCGGCAGCTGCATCCAGGGTAGCCTCTTTTTTTGCAAAGCAGAAACGGAGCACCTGGTGACTGGTACCGGAAAGATAGAAGGCAGCGGCCGGGATGACTGTTACGCCGTGTTCACGGGTGAGCCTGATGGCAAACTCCATCTCGCCTTCATTACTTATGGACGCGTAGGAGTAGAGCTGAAAATAGCTCCCGTAAGTAGGAAGGGCCTTGAAACGGGTATGGCTCATCAACTGCTGGAAGTAATCGCGCTTTTTACCCAGGAAAGCGCCCAGCTCCAGGTAGGTCTCCCTTTTTCTCAGGAATTGTGACAGGGCTACCTGCTTGGGCGTGTCGCAGGTGAAAGCATTGTACTGGTGTATTTTACGGAATTCGCTCATCAGGTAGGCCGGAGCAATACAGTAGCCCATTTTCCACCCGGTGCAATGAAACACTTTGCCAAAAGAGAAACAAACAAAACTGCGGGCAAAGAGATCAGGATAACGCAGAATGCTTTCATGCTGCAGTCCATCAAAAATGAGGTGTTCGTACACTTCGTCACTGACAATGGCGATCCTGGTGTTGAGTGTAACTTTTCTTAAAGCCTCTATATCCCTCTTAGTCAAAACGGCACCGGAGGGGTTATGAGGCGAGTTAATAATTATGGCCCGGGTGTTTTCGTTGATGTTGGCAGCCACAATGGTCCAGTCGATGCTGTAGTCGGGGAAAGTAAGCGGAATGGGAACTACACTGGCTCCGGCCATTTCAATTGCCGGAACGTAGCAATCGAAAGCAGGCTCAAAAAGAATCACTTCGTCTCCAGGTTGCAAGAGCGCTGTGAGCACCGAATACAGGGCGTACGTGCCTCCGGGTGTTACGGTGATCTCGGTTTCGGCGCTAATGGAGGCACCGTATAAATAGTCAACTTTTTCTGCGATGGTTTCTCTCAAAGGAGGGTAACCGTTCATGTGGGTGTACTGATTGTGTCCTTCTCTCATGGCGGCCGACACAAGGCTGAGAAGTTCTTCGCTCATTCCGAAATCGGGGAAGCCCTGGCCGAGATTGATGGCGCTATGTTCGGCAGCCAGCGCGCTCATTACGGTGAAAATGGTATCGCCGGCGTTCGGTCGTTTGCTTTTTATCTGTAAAGGGTTCAAATGTTTTAATTAAGAAGGGTGAACGTTGAAATCAGGTTCCAGGTCTTTGTAAAAAAGCCTGCTTTTTTATTCGAGAATAGCCGTGACCTCAATTTCAATCAGAAAACTACTTTCAATCAGGGCAGCAACCTGCACCATGGTAAGACAGGGTTTGATGGAGTGGAAAAGTTCGCTGTGGGCTTGCCCGTATTCCTGCCAGCGTTTAATGTCGGTAACAAACATCCGAACCCGGACTACATGATGGAGCATGGCACCGGCACGGAGCAAAACGGCTTCAATCTTTTGGTAGATATACTTTGTTTGTAAATAAGCGTCTTCTTCGCCAACTATTGCACCCATTTCGTCAGAAGCAACGGTTCCGCTGACTTCAATCACCTTTCCCACCTTAACCGCACGGCTGTAACCAACCGTGTCTTCCCATGCGGATCCTGACGCGTAATTAACCCTGCTTGACATATTTGATGGTTATGTTTTCCGGCTTCAGAAGCGGCTCACAGTGAAACCGCAGCAACACCTGTGTCAGGGTTACAACATCTTTCTGGCAGTAATGTATGATCCGGTCTATGTCCTTTTGTTTCCAGTACACATCATTTACCATGCTGCCGTCGATATCATCTTTCGGAGAAGGAATTCCGAAAATCTTTGCCAGGAGTTTGAGGCTTGTGAAGTTTTTGTAGTCACCGAATTTCCACATCTCCAGGGTATCGAGGTGCCTGATGTCCCAGGGTTTCTTGCCTGATATCTTCAAAGCCTCCGGAATGCCCACGCCGTTCACGATCATACGCCGGCACAGGTAGGGATAGTCGAATTCCTTCCCATTGTGGGCGCAAAGAAACTTGTCGGCATCGCCCGACCATTTAGTGAGCATTTCGGCAAACTCGCGGAGTAGCAATCTTTCATCTTCTCCACCAAAAGATTTGATCACCAGCTTCCTGTCGGTGGCAGCTCCCTGCAAACAGCCGCAGGAGATGCAGATGATCTTTCCAAATTCTGCATAGATGCCGGCACGTCCGTAAACGCTTTCGGGTGTTTCTCCTTCTTTATTGCGCAGCAGCATGCCTGCCTTCGAATCCCACAGCGCTTTCCAGTCGTTGTCGAGCTCGCTATAAGAGGGAACCTGAGATACCGTTTCGATATCTAAGAACAGGATATTATTAAAATTCATGCGGTAGTTATTGTTTATAAGTCTGTCCGTGGCTAACGCCGGTGCTCTTGCGAGGTAAAGAAGTCGGGTTTTGCGGCGGCACCTGGCATACGCCGCTGGCGCTCCGTAAAAATAAATGAAGGTCTACCCTTACGGTTTAAAAACCAAGGGCAAACTTGCTGTTGGAGCGGAGAAAAAACAGCGCAGGCAGGGAAAGAACGCAGCAACCACGTTCTGGCTTACAGGTATTCTTCGCCCATATTTCGTTTTACTTCGGCAACGTAATCTTTTATCTCCTGTTCTTTTTCCTTCTGGCAGATCAGTAAAACATCTTTCGTGTCCACGACAATGAAATCATCCAGACCCTGGAGGATAATTAATTTGCCATTGGTAGAATGGACCATGCACCTGGTCGCATCAATCACCATCACTTTTTTACCGGCAACAGCGTTATCGAGATAGTCTTTTTCCATGTTTTCCCAAGCGCTGTTCCAGGTTCCGAGGTCACTCCATCCGAAGGAAGCGGGAATCACATACACGTTATCAGCTTTTTCCATAATGCCGAAATCGATGGAAATATTGGTGCACTGCGGATAGATACTTTCAATCGCAGCTTTTTCGTCAGGGGTATTAAATCTTTCCGTTTCGGCGCTGAACAGTTCGTACATCTCCGGAAGGTGGTGTTCAAAGGCTTCAATGATACGCTTTACCTGCCACATGAAAATACCTGCATTCCACAGGAAGTCTCCGCTGGCAACGAAGGTCTTGGCCAGTTCTTTGTTGGGTTTTTCTGTGAACGTTTTCACTTTATAAACTGAAGGAATCGCTTCCAGGCTGTCGTGCTGTATATAGCCATAGCCTGTGTTGGGATAGCTTGGTTTAATGCCAATGGTAACGAGGGCATTGAAGTGATTGACGAACTGGAGTCCTCTGGAACAGACTTCCATGAATTTCTCCTCCTCCAGGATGAGGTGGTCTGCCGGGGCTATGATCAGGGAGGCCTCAGGGTCTAGTTTCAGGATCTTAAAAGAAATCAGGGCAACGCAGGGAGCGGTGTTTTTCCGAAAAGGCTCACCAATGATATTTTCTGCGGGTAGTTGGGGGAGCTGTCCCTGAACCAGGTTTATATAATCATTAGCGGTAACTACATAGATGTTTTCAACAGGTATTTTGCCTTTAAACCGGTTAAAGGTCTGCTGGATCAACGTGCTTCCTGTACCCAGGATATCCAGGAACTGTTTGGGGTAAGAGGTGCGGCTAACCGGCCAAAAAC
>JBGTIL010000507.1:0-5472 GCA_041745695.1 Chitinophagaceae bacterium
CGCTACCCAACCGGTCATCCGCAGGTAGCTTCGGTGGCTATTCAACAGGCCGATGTTTTAGCTGACAACCTGAAACGCATAGAAAGACAATCTACTTCGTTCATCGAGTACGAATACAACGATAAGGGGTCTATGGCAGTGATAGGAAGGCATCTTGGGGTTGTAGATCTGCCCAAGCCTAAACTACATATTAATGGTATCCTGGCGTGGCTGATCTGGATGTTGCTGCACCTGTTTTTGATCCTGGGCGTGAAGAACAGAATGTTTGTGTTTTTCAACTGGGTGTATAGTTATATCACTTATGATCAGAGTCTGCGGCTTATATTCAAAGAGTTTTACAAGCCAAAAACACCTGTCGACGCAACTAAACAGGAGCAACAGGGCGGGCCTGTCGTTGTTCCGCAGCCTGCTGCTCAACTTACTTAACACCCGCACAGGTGCGGTTGATGTCTGGGCTTTTGGTGCTGCAGAGTCAGCAAAGTGATTTTTTAACATCGACTACCAGGCATAAGCGGTTCCTCATACGTATATCATTACACATAAAATAAAATCATGCGGTTATTGTATATCGGTTTTTTGTTGTTGGCAGTAAGCTCAACCACCAGTACGTTTGCCCAGGGCAGCAGCGCCAGCAAAAAGGCCAAAGGAACGCGTACCTATCCAATGCAGTTAACGGAAGACCAGTGGAAAGCAAGATTAAGTGACGAGCAATACTACGTGCTGCGCCAGCAGGGTACCGAACAGGCAGGATCAGGGAAATACGATAATTTCTACCAGAAGGGCACTTACTATTCAGCGGCTTCGTTACAGCCGCTTTTCAGCTCGGAAACCAAGTTTAAATCGGGTACAGGTTGGCCGAGTTTTTATGCGCCGATAAGCAAAGACGCGGTTATCCTGATTGAGGATAACAAATACGGCATGAGAAGAACTGAAGTGGTCGACAGCAAAAGCGGATCCCATCTCGGTCATGTATTTAACGACGGCCCCAGGCCAACCGGTCAGCGTTATTGCATGAACTCTGCAGCCTTGATCTTCGTACCGGAGGGAGGTAAGCCCCCGGTGAGTGCTAAATAAATTTTTGGCAATGTTCAGTTGATAAGGTGACACATTGTAAGTAAACGGCATCCGGGATAATTGCGCTATGTTAGCCTGCCCGGCGGGAATGAATGTTGCATAACTGCCTGTAAACGTACAGGTATGCACAATGCAGACAATAATCCGAATAAAAAAGGTGAACCAAGAAAGGGCGACGAATTTCAGAAAGGAAACGGTCGCATTCAGCCACAGCCGGTGATTACAGAGGCTAGTCTTCGTGTGGACCGTCGCATAACGGAGTTAAAAAAGAATGGGACGTTGAACGCAGCGTGGAATTAAATTGTGCAATACTTGCCATAGCAGGCACTGCGTTGGGTGTGTTGGTACACCGGCGCTGGTTTGCTTTACCGGTATTGGCAGCAACGTTTCTTGCGCAAGATTCTATTCAGGGTTGGTCGCCACTGATCCCTGTGTTTAAAAAATTCGGTTTTCGGAACAAGAAGGAAATTAACCGGGAGAAATACGCTTTGAAAGCTTTACGCGGCGATTTCAAGCGCATCGGCGGCGATTCGGACAAAGCGTATCGTGCGGTGGATATGTAATGAAAATTACATTACGGCGCATGTTTTCACACCCAGACTGTTTTCGCTTATAATTTATATTATGATAAACAGGCAGCACGGCTGTATGGTCTTTTTCTTTGGCTAGGCTTCCCTGAGCGTGCTACGAAGGGTTTGAGATCCTATATTTAGGGTCAAACCAAGACTATGCAATTTTCCTATCAACCAGTTGTTAATCTTAATGTGTTCGCTGTAGTAGGACTGTTTTTCGATATACTTGGAGTTTAAGTATTACAGAATCGTTCTTGGATTGAGATGTCCTGATTTAGGAAACTCAGGACAGCGGCCCCGAAGCTCTAAAACACACCACGATAGCCTGGAATTCATTGCTATTCGTGATGTTCTTCGATCTTTAAACGACCGCTGTCCTGAGTTTCCTAACTCAGGACATTTCTTTAGGTCAGGTTGTAATCGTTTATTGATCAGCGGGAGTCTCTGTGCCCTTGTATCTACGTAGTTCCTTCGCCGCGAACACTTTATCCGAAGTGCTTCTGTGTACCTGTGTGTCCATGTGGCTTATCTTAATCCTGAGAGATTGCTTCGGGCCTCGCAATGACAGGTTGAGGGTGTTAGATTCACTGTGGATCACCGTGGTTCTCTGTGCCCTTGTGTCCCTGTGGTTCCTTCGCCGTGAAGAATTTAATCTCAAAGTGCTTCTATGTTCCTGTGTGTCTCTATGTGTTTATCCTAACCATGAGAGATTACTTCGTGCCTCGCAAAGACGACTTTACGGTGTAAGTTTCGCCATGATTTTCTAACTGCCTTGAAATTATTTTTGGCCTTTGCTTGCATACATTAAAGAGAACTTCACTTATCCTTTTTCCCAAAATACAATCCCAGCACCAGCGAAGTAATTGAGTTCAATACAATCTTCGAAAATTCCCATACATCAGTGATCCCCTTCGAATCGTCGAGAATAGCCCTCAACGTGGCCACCAGCATAAAAGTTAGCGCGCAGAAAAGCAGGATGCGCTTGGCCAGTTTAAATATGTCTTGGTTAGATACTTCGGTTTTGCTGATCTCGAGCGTTTTCCTGATCTCCTCAATACCAAATTCCACGGGGACCTGCCCCTCTCCCGTTTGTTCCATATGCTACAATGCTTAAAGACCGATAATTTTGATTGTCTCACGCGTGCCGTCCGGACGCTCAATAAAGATCTTGCCGCCTGCCTTTGCATTCGACATCAATTCCTCTGTAAGCTCTATAGACGAAGCCACGAGCTGCGTTCTGTTGCTGGTGCCGGTGATCTCGGATAAACGATTAATACGCTCCATGGTCTTCGGCTGCAGGCGCATCTGTACCAGGGTCGTTGTTTCGGGAGTGTTTGGGTTGAGTGCCATCGTAATGTTTTTGTAATGTAAATGTAAGTACAAATTAATGAAACTTTCCAATACAATGCTGTCTTATTGCGGCATTTAAATACTCAGGTTTACCGGAACAGCATAAAAAAAGCCGGCATTAACCGGCTTCTATTTTATTTTATATTCTTCAGCTTGTCTTCGTAAACCTTAATTTTCTCCGGCTGCTTTTTCATGGTGTAATAATCAATCAGCTGGTTAGTGAGGTTTTTGAAGTTGGCTTTGTCTGTTGGCTTCATGTCCGGCATCTTCTCATACAATTGGTATGCTGCAGTTGAATAAGTGAACATTTCTTCCGACTTGCTCTGGATCTCCTTATTGAGTGCCTGCTTCTTTTTAATGTCCTCAGGTTTGGTGCTCTTCATCTTATTATAATCCTGTTGCATGTCATACATCTGGTTAGACAAGTGCTGTGTCATGATGAAGTTGGCATACGCCGCCGACGGATTGGAAGCAATAGCACTCTTCAAAGCCTGCGACAAATCATTCTGTGATTTTGAATAATCAGCTGGCTTTTCTTTGCCGTAGGTGACGTTAAATAACTCGATTGCATAATCAGTCAGCAACTCGCTGTTAGTAGGATCTGACTTCAGCAACTCCTGGAACTGAGCAAGTCTTTTAGACTTATCAGTGCCCGCTTCTGCAAGCTTCGCCTGCGTCCAGTAAGGATTTTCAGGATAGACTTCTCTACCGATAGCGAAGTACTTATTTTTATTGACAGAGTCGCCTTTCTTGGTGAAGTAATCAACCAGGATGGGGTAGAGGTCTTTGAAATCATCTCCCTTAATCTTGGCGTCAGCAATCTTTTGGAAATAAGGCACCGCCTGATCTTCTTTTTTTGCCAGCATACCAGCTGATCCTGCAAGGTTCACCAATTGAGTATCCAGTACAGGAAACTTAAAGCCGTTGAGCTCATACCCTTTGCCGTGAACGTAATCTTTCACCTGCAACCCGTTGGTAAAATTCTGGAACGCTTTGTCATAGTTTTTAGAATTAAAATCTTTCACACCCTGGTTAAAATAACCCTCGTAAAGTGCGAAGAAATTTGCGTTCTGATTCAGCAGTAACATGATGTTCTTAGGATCCAGCTCCTGGTATTTTTTTAGAGCTGTAAACGACTCCTGGCGATAATCCATGTCTTTCAAAGTGCTATCTTTTGCCAGCTCTCCATAAACCACGCCTTTGTAATACCAGGCATTTGCAGATTTCTGATTCTTGGGGTCGGTTAAAACCTTGTCAATCTTAGAACGCGCGTCGGCGTACTTCCCCTTGTCGAGTTGCGATTTTATATCATTGAAATCCTGGGCGAAAGCAGTAACAGAAATACCTGTTAGCAACGTTGCCGATAAAATTAAATGGCGCATTGTTGATTGTTTAATTTTAATATTATAGTTAAGCATTGTCTTCCTCTTCAGATGGCAATGAAGGTGGAATAGTTGTATCACCTTCCGTAAGTGCATCCGCGATTATATCTTCCGGCAACACTTCGGCGTCATCGTGTACATCTATCCGCGTTATAGCCGCGATCTCATCCTTGTCATCGATCCGTATCAGTTTTACCCCCTGCGTAGCCCGACCCAGTTCACTGATGTTGGCCACTTTCATCCGGATGGTTACACCGCTCTTGCAGGTGATAATAAGATCTTCTGTTTCAGAAACGTCAAGGATACCAACGAGCTTACCCGTTTTCTCGGTGACATTAATTGTTTTTACACCTTTTCCTCCCCGGTTAGTGATCCGGTATTCGTCCACAGCTGTTCTCTTACCATAGCCTTTTTCCGAAACTACTAGAACCGTCTTCTCAGGGGTTGATGGATTTACACAAATCATACCAACCACTTCATCTTTTTCATTATCTACCTCAATACCACCTACGCCGATGGCTCCCCTGCCCGTAGGGCGTACTTTAGTTTCTGGAAAGCGAATAGCACGACCACTCTTCAGGGCCATCATCAGGTCGCAACCGCCGTCGGTAAGCTTTGCTTCCAGCAACTGGTCGCCTTCCAGAATGTTAATGGCATTAACGCCGGTTTGCCGCGGGCGGCTGAAATCGGCCAACGAGGTTTTTTTAATAACACCTTTTTTAGTGCAAAGAGTGATGTAATGAGCATTCACAAAATCAACATCCTGCAGGTCTTTGATATCAATAATAGCCCTGATCTTGTCATCCTGGGATATTTGCAGCAGGTTTTGAATTGCACTTCCCGTGCTATTCTTATCCCCTTCTGGTATCTGGTACACGTTCAACCAATAGCACCTTCCTTTTTCGGTAAAGAAAAGCATGGTGTGGTGTGTAGAAGCCACGAACAGGTGTTCAATGAAATCTTCATCACGTGTTTTACCGCCCATTGCGCCACGGCCTCCCCTGCGCTGTGACCGGAATTCGGTTGCGGATGTACGTTTGATATAGCCCAGGTGCGAAATAGTAATTACAACATCTTCCTCCTTAATAAGGTCT
>JBGTIL010000508.1:0-4053 GCA_041745695.1 Chitinophagaceae bacterium
TTCACACAGCCGGTGCTACCTCCGGTGACGTTAAAACTGGCTGTCGGCACCGAGCCGTTGATCGTGAACGGCTCGGTGCTTGTGCTGCTGCATCCTTCGTTCGAGGTAACGGTGAGTGAAACCTGGTAGTCTGCAGCTGCAGTATATTTGTGGCTGCCATTTTGATTTCGTGCGATGTTTGGATTGGTTGCGGTTGCCTGGGGATCGCCAAAATTCCATAACCACCCGGAGATCTGCCCGCCCACAACTGTACTACTATCTAAGAACTGTGACAGCGGATCATTGACGCAGTTTTCAGGCAAACCAAAACGGGCAACAGGAAGCGAATGAATTACAATACTGCTGTCAATGGATTCTGCAGTGCACCCTTTGTCGGTTTGTACCCATAGCCGTAGTTTGTAGGTGCCCGGAGCAGTTGGTGTAAAACTAAATGAAGCGGTGCTGCCAGATAAAATACCATCGATATAATACCTGTACGCGACAATAGAACCTCCATTGGAAATTGACACTGAATTTAATATTACCGGTGCGCCTGCACAACGTTGGGGGCTTACGGTGTAAGCAGCCAATGGTGCTGGAATTACCTGAATCGTTCTGGTGAAAGCGATCGAGGAACACCCTACAGCCGACGAAACGATCAGAGAAACGGTATACGATCCTGGATTGGCGTACGTGTGTTTTTGCGGAAGCCCAGAGTTGGCGTTAACGATTGCTGTTCCGTCACCAAAATTCCACTGCCACCCGGTGATGGTACTACCCGGGGCTTGGCTGTTGTTGTCGGAAAATACTACTTCTTCGCTGAGGCAGCTCTCCGGCCGGGCAACTGAAAACTGTGCCAGAGGCTGTTGGTATACAGTAGGAATCAATATGCTTGTATCATCAAAACAGCCGCCAGGCGTGGTCACTTTCAAACTGACTGCTGCAGTGGGAACCGCTGTAAAAAGATGAGAAGGATTTTGCAATGTGGAGCGGCCACCGTCTCCAAAATTCCATGCGTAAGTAAATGCTGGAGGCGCCCCTGTGATGGATGAAGCATCGGTAAATTGAACCTGCGCCATGGGCAGGCAACCACTGCCAAATGTAAAAGCAGCGAGCGGGCTGCTGTTTATGGAAACAGTTTTTACAAACACAGCACTTCTGCAGCCTGCCGTGGTTTGCACTTCCAAACTAACGGTGTACGTGCCCGCCTTTGCATAAATATGAGTCTGAGCTGTACCCGAGCTGGCAACCAATACAGGAGAGTTGTCGCCGAAATTCCAGGTCCAGGTGGCAACCGCAGAAGCAGGTGAGGTAGAATTATCCGTAAAGCTGAGGGCAGCACCTTCGCACAGGGAGCCGGCAACAGAGAATGAGGCTACAGGTAACTCAGGCACAGCAACATCTGTGATTGCGAAATCCGACACGCAACCGATATCAGTAATGACTCTCAATCTGGCGCTGTAAATTCCGGTTGTAGCATACGTGTGTGAGGGGTTTTGTAAGCCCGAGGTATTGCCGTCTCCAAAAGACCAGTCCCATTTGTTGATTGTTCTTCCCGACACCGAACTTTTGTCATTGAACAGCACCGGCTCAGAAACACAGCCCCTTGTGAGAAAATCAAATGAAGCCTGTGGTTGGGCAAAGATCTGCAGGTCGTAGTTTATTTCCTGCTCTGCCCCGCAGCCATCGATCGTTGGGCTCTGGGCAATCACTCTGATCGGATAGGTACCTATTGTAGCAATGCTGTAGGGCGCGGGAAGTTCATAGCGGTACACCTGTCTTCCATTAAGATTCCAGGTAGAATCGTAGGCTGGACTATTAACGGTGACGTCTGGAAACAAGCCGTTGAACGCCCAGCGGATTGCCGTGGGTTCATATGGAAACGTCATCGAGAAATAGAACGGTGTATTGGTGCAGCTGGCGGGAAAGTTCACCGTTGCGAACTGGTTTTGTATGGATACAAACTGGTACAGGTCTTTCACATTAGTGCCTGCGTTGTAGCCATAGGATTCAGTTGGGCCGTAACCATAAGCTATGGCGTTGAAGCCAGAGTCTGCAGCGATAGCGTGCTGCCCGCCCTGGAGGCTTATCTGGGCGTACATATAGGCCGGATCCTGGGGGTGAGGGGAAAAGGCTCCGCTCATGGAAGCCCCGTCCAGTTGAAAACTGGAAACAGCTGTGGCTTTAATCACGACATTAACCCAGTGCTGGGAAATGCTAAAATTTGATGTTGAATTGAAGATAACCTTGTCTATGTTCTGCTCTACAGGGCTGAGGTAGATCACCTCGGGGTCGCCAGGGGATCCATTTCCACATTCTCCCTGCGAGGTAATGACCTGCGCAACCATCACCGGCGCATTTGATTCTATCAAGGCGGGCTTGTCAGTTTTAATCTCGTAGTAAAAGCCGTTGATCAGCCCCGTTGCCTGCTGCCCATTCACCCTGACCACGGTAGCCCCGTCGGGTACACAGATTCTGTAAAAATTGGTCGGCATCCTGCTTGTGGGCACTGTGAGATAGCGTTTGCCCCAGGCGTTTTTAGGGAAGGCCTGCACAATATAGTTGTCGGAGGAAGACGCGAGTCCGTCGCAACTAACGCTCATCCTTCCGCTTCCGCTAAATACTGCAATCCGCTTGCAGGCGCCATTGGCGTTCGAAACAGAGCGTACCCTGGTGCCTGTTAGATCCACCCCCCTAAGCGGAGAGTTCGCGATGCCCAGAACGCCCATGAGGTTAAGTACCTGCCCCTGCTGCAGATCGACAACGAACGGCTGGTTAGCCGGGTGTGTGAGTGTAGCTGCCGAGGGCGTTACTTCCACTGTTGTTACACCAGTGTCTACTGCTATGGTGTACACCCAGCAATGAGCGTCCTGCGTATTGGAGGCCTGGGTATAGTTAACCGAGTAATATTCCTTGCCAAGCGTGGGTGTTGGAAACAGAAGCGAAGCACCCGAAACGTTAGCATTATAAATATGCGTGTAAGCCACTACAGGCCGGCTGCTAGTGATATGTATCCCTGCCCGGCTGACGCCTTCATCCATCAACCGGGCGTCCTGCGCTCCTGATTTTGGTAGTGGTTCTGAGGTGAAAATGGTGTTGGCGGGAATATTAGCGTAGGTTTTTCGGTAGCCCAGGAGCGGGATCTCAACCGTTATTGTCGTAACTGCATCGGTTGCGAAGTACAGGACCATTTCCTGAAGATTGTTGCCTTTCATCACCTGGTGATAACCATAGGCTACCCAGAAATCCTTGCCTTTGTTAGAAAAATCCTGGGAATATGTACTTGTCGAAAACAGAGAAAACAAAAGAAAAAGAACATAAAAACGATCGTTTTTTCTCATGCAGGGTCCGGTGTGTAGGAAACAAAATACTAAAAATCCCCCAAACCTCGAAAGCGATTCGCTTCGCTCAATTCCAGATAAGCAGTAATTCGCCAATCTGTCAGTCTTGTTCATTGAACAGTCCTCACCTTGTGGGGAAGAAAAAGTAAGAGTCGCACCAGCAGTAGCCGACCGAGAGAGCTAAATTCTGAGAGAGCTGCGGTCGTCATGACTTACAATTGAGAGAACCGTTGCCCTTCAAATAGTTTTAAGTAAGCATAAAACATCCACTTGTAACATAATGTTAGTCAATACTCATAAACTACTAACAAACAATTATTTAGAAATCGTTTTTCGACAATTATATCACGTTGTAAGACCCGGGCAAGTTGTTGTGTTCGACCACTTAAATTTTGCCTCTCTTGTAGTAGATATGATCTGTAAATAGATGTAAATCATTAAGTTAATGTTTTTATCAATACTAATGTATTTAGTTTCGAAATAACCTTGTCTTAAGCAATGCATTACTAATCATATTAGTAATGCATTGCACGCGTTTAAGGGCCTCATCTTTGCTTGATAAGCCCCTATGAGATTAACTTCATTCTTTTTTGCCTTTGTTCTACTGATCGCCTCGTCTTGCGGAAAGATTGAAAACCCAGAATTTAGAAAAGTCAGTGGCTTTGGGATTAAGAAGCTCGGCCTCACTCAAACCACAATCGGGTTCGAGATCGTTTACTATAATCCTAACAAT
>JBGTIL010000509.1:0-1722 GCA_041745695.1 Chitinophagaceae bacterium
TCGTTTGAGTTTTGTCGTACTGATCGAGGAAGGTTATTACTTGATTGTGGAAATGTTTGAAGCTTTCAGAGTGTTGCTCTAACCACGAAACGTTTAAATCGACCAAAATGTCATTGGCTATTCCGACTTGCTTCGCTACAAGTTTCGTGTCAGCGTAAATCGCTTGTTTGGCTAACGGGCGCGGCCGCGGTTCTAACGGCGTGTTTTTACCCGGTTCTTCCCGGTGGCGTTTGATGTACCAAAGCCAATATTCAATACACTGCACAGGTAACATCAATACGGCCGGGTGGTCTTCACATTTGCCTGCGTATTGATTTTGCCGAATTGTAATTGTTGGTTTATGCTCCGTGTCTATGTCACGGCCAATGAACAGTACATCCAGACCGAGCAGAATCCCCTGGCGCAACGCATCCGGCAGAAGAACGTCCACCTGCTTGCCATTTCCTGCCTTAAAACGCCAACGCTCGTTGTCATCCTCAATGAAGGTATCTGGATACTGCTGGTGCAGGTACTTCTCCAAAAAATTTCGCTGGGCTTCATCCTCCCCGAAAAAACCATAGCTAATAATCCGGCTCATTTCGGCACTCCCCCTAAGAAGCCTACTGTCCAGGCATCACCCAACGAATCTGTATAATGAGGAGGGTCAAGCCCCAACTCTTCGCTTTTCGCCGTCTCCGGCTCAATTACATCGCGCTGCAAGTTCTTGACGTGCGTGGCGCCTTCCTCGTCTTTGTCAAAAATAAATACAGACTCCGGCATATCTTTGAACATATCAACAACAATCGGACTGTGCGTAGTCATAATAACCTGCACGTCTTTTTCTTCGACCAGCCTTAAAATAAATTGAATCACTTCAAAGATTCGACGCGGATGAATTCCTTTTTCCGGTTCTTCGAGCAGCAGAAGTTTAGGTGGATTAGGTTGGTTAATAATGCAAAGAAGGGCCATAAAGTAAAGCGTTCCTTCGGAGAGTTCATCAGCCCAAAAGGACACACCACTTACTCTATGATGCAGGCCAATCTTTTTGTATGTTTTGTCACCATATGCCTCACGCAAATAATTATCTTTAGCAACTTCAACAGTGTCAAAACTAATATAGTCAAATTCTGGCAAACACTTTGACAAGTCACTCTCTATTGATTTATAATTAGCTCTGTATTTATCTCTCAAAATTTCTAAAAAAGGTATCAGATTGGATACGTCTTCCCTAAGATACTCATTATCAGGTAAAATTGGATATATATTCTTTAATTTATCCGGTTGAAGAGAATATACTTTAGCATCTATAAAGATTGACGTAAAATTATGATAAGCGAGAGTTTGTAATCGCTGATCTTTCTCAGTTATATCGTCGCTGTCGTGATTATTTAGCCAAAAAGATAATTCATCTTTAAATGGCAAAGTTTCATAATGCTTCTCTAAACTGAATTCACCTACAGACAGACTTGCTTGAAAGATAAAATTAATCTGTTTGTTATTTCGATTGAAGCTGAATAGTCTGCAACTGTTTTCATTTAAAGAATCATAAGCAATTAATCCATTCAAAAAATTTGTCTTGCCTGAGTTGTTCTGTCCGATCAACAAATTGACTTTTTGCAGGTCGAGCGTGACGTCTTTCAGGCTCTTGAAGTTCTGGATAGAAACGCGCTTGAGCATGGTTTGAATTAGTTAGACGAAGCTGGAACGTCGGACGGCAAGTTACCCATTTGGGCACGGTCCGTC
>JBGTIL010000510.1:0-2203 GCA_041745695.1 Chitinophagaceae bacterium
CAGTGTTATCTCGAAGGCGCCGAGAAAGGAAAGTCCAAAAATCAGGAATAGCAGAAAAAAGAAAAGGTTGGCGATCCAGTTGGTTGCCAATTTATTGAGCACTCCGGGGCCGAACACATAAGTGAGGACGAAGCCAAGAACGGTAAATATGAGCACGATGGAAACTGAATAGTATGCAGCATTCCGAATACCTTCCTTCCTTGTTTTACTACGCTTGGTAAAAAAGCTTACAGTAACGGGAATCATGGAATACACACAAGGCGTCAGTAAAGCCAGCAATCCGCCAGCGAAAGAGGCAAAGAAAATCCACAGCAGGGATTTGCTTTGCAGATTCTGACCCAGGTTATTGTCTGAGGTGTTGATTATCCCTTGCTTCTTTTGAAATGAGGTTATTCGAAAAGGCTCCGTATAGTTATTATATGCCTCGCCGTTCTTTATAAAATAGCTGATGGTACCCTGTATGTTCAGGCTGTCGGCAGATGGAGCCTCGAAAACCTGTTGCCACACAACGGAATCGGAAAAGTAACGAACGGTTGCGTTATCGAAGTTGGGGTCGGGATTTTCCTGAAGCGCTCCTGTTTCAACAATCGAGTCTTTAAGTAGTGGTGCCAGGGAAGTATCAAATGTTAGCTGAGCCCCGATGGGAGCTTCGCCGGAATTGTTATTCCTTGAAAATATCTGAACATTTTTTGGCAGCAGTGCTTTGATGCTCAGTGTATGCTGCCTCCCCTCAACCGAAGTATTCACCTGCCATTGCACCGGGCTAACGTCCTGCGTAAAAGAAGTAAAAGAAATAAGAAGAAACGAAATAAGAAAGGTCGATAGAACAGGGGATCGCATAGAAAGGGGTTAAAAGATCAACGGATTCGCTTTTGGAATCCGTTGATGAAAGAAAACATTTGTTAGTTTATTTCAAAGCGATTGTAAATGGAACCGACTTAGGGGGAAGGCATTTTTTATCGTCGCAGGTTTGAAACTCCAGCTTCCCGGTAACAGCCGTTTTGGCTTTGCCTTTTACTTTTACCAACTGGGTGAAGATGACTTTGTTGCTATACTGGTTGGCAGAAACGTCCAATACATCATCCTTGTACTTTTCCAGCTTACCAGTTTCTTTCACTTTGCCATTTAGCGCAACCAGCGGATTTGGGTTGAACTTGAATGTGATGGGTTGTGCGATGGCATCTTTTGGTTGCGACTGTGCATATAGATGCCAGCCCGACTGGATATTAGCAACCATTTGGATCTCGTAGACCTGTTCACTGATTTTTTTGGATGAAAAGAGCCAGGAAACGGGGTTCTGTGCAACCGCTACATTGCCCATTATAAATAATGCCGAGAAAATAAACAGGATCTTTTTCATGGTTCTGTATTAAAAGACAAATCTCTAAATTAATAATTAAGCGTGTTGTTAAAGTAGAACCTACACGGAAAGTGGTGCTCCCTGCAACATACCGGTGAACAGTCGGTTGAATATTTTTCTGCCGTCTGTATTTCCCAGCAGAGACGAACATGCCCGTTCCGGATGCGGCATCATTCCAAATACATTGCCCGACTCATTACGTATAGCTGCAATATTGCGGGCAGAACCATTAGGATTAGCGGCTTCTGTAACAACACCTTCTTCATTACAATAGCGGAAGAGCACCTGGTCATTTTGCTCCAGAGCATCCAGTGTGGCAGCATCAGCGAAATAACGGCCTTCCCCATGCGCAATTGGAATGCGGTACACCTGTTCGCCGGAATCCTTAATAAACACATTCTTGCAAATGTATTGCTGGTTATTGTTGCGTAAAAGCGCGCCCGGCAGCAAGTGAGATTCACAAAGGATCTGAAAGCCATTGCAGATGCCCAGTACTTTTCCACCGCGGCTGGCGAATTCGATCACACTTTGTACCATTGGACTGAAACGGGCAATGGCGCCGGTGCGCAGATAATCGCCATAAGAAAAACCACCGGGAAAAACAATGCAGTCGTCCGTAGTAAAATGCCCCAGGTCGCTGTCTTTATGCCACAGCATGATACACTCCTGACCAAGGTCGTCTGTCAACGCGTGCTGTATGTCAGCATCACAATTAGATCCCGGGAAAACAACAACACCAAACTTCATAACGGTAATTGAGCGGCAAAGATACTTTTAAAAGCTTTGAATGCAGCTTTGCAACTCACCAATACCGATGGTTCATTTTTGCCTTTGAACGATGCT
>JBGTIL010000511.1:0-4529 GCA_041745695.1 Chitinophagaceae bacterium
TGGTCCTGTACAAGATGATAAAAGTTTAATTATTGGCCGAGTAGGCAGAGATTTAGATGAAGAACAAGGCAAATTGGCAGCAAGGCAGGTTGGCTTGACCATCTTATCCACTATTAAAACGCAGCTCGGTAGCCTGGATAAAGTCAAACGGTTAATTAAATTGTTAGGTATGGTAAACTGCGTCGATGAATTTGAAAGGCACCCATATATTATCAATGGGTGCAGTGAGCTTTTTGAGGAAGTTTGGGGTTCCGACAATGGCATTGGTGTAAGAAGTGCAGTGGGTTTTAATTCTCTTCCCAATAATATCCCTGTTGAAATTGAAGCCTTATTCGAGCTATATTAATTACAGGAAGAACTGACCTGGCAAAGCGCTTATTCTCATGATAGTATTTACTTTAATAGGCAATTGCTTTTGCACCTTAAAGAAATGAACCATACATGGATCAGGAAAACAAAGATTGGTATTTAATAGAAAATGTAGACATCATTGACTCACCGTCTTTAGTGATTTATTTGGACCGGGTAAAAGAGAATATCAAATTGCTGAAGGGAATGATAGACGATCCGGCAAGATTACGACCCCATGTTAAAACCCATAAAGCTGCAGAACCTACGCGTCTGTTAATGGACGCAGGTATAAATAAGTTTAAGTGTGCAACCATAGCTGAAGCTGAAATGATTGCGGATGCAGGAGGACGGGATATACTTCTAGCTTATCAACCTGTAGGTCCTAAAGCCGGCCGGTTAATTTCCTTAATCCAAAAATATCCTGAAGTAGATTTTGCCTGCCTGGTAGATAACGAAACTTCAGCGAAGGAAATTTCAACGCTGGCCCTCAGTCAGCAAGTGCGTGTTTCAGTTTATTTGGATTTGAACGTAGGGATGCATAGAACGGGCATTCGCCCAGGAACTAAAGCAATAGAATTATATCAATACTGTAGCAAGCTTAAGAATATAATTGTAAAAGGCCTCCATGCTTACGATGGAAACATCACAGCGGTTAGCCTAAAACAGCGTACAAAAGAGTGTGACGAGGCTTTTATGCCGGTTTGGGAAATGCAAAACAGTTTGCTTCGAAAAGGATATCCAAATCCGATTATTGTTGCCGGAGGATCACCGACATTTCCGATTCATGCAAACAGAGCAGGGGTAGAATGCAGCCCGGGGACGTTCATTTACTGGGACAAAGGTTATCAATCTGCTTTTCCCGAACAGGCATTTTTACCTGCAGCGCTTGTTGTCACCCGCATTATAGCTTTACCCGAAGCAAAAACGATTTGTCTTGATCTGGGATATAAGGCTGTGTCTGCAGAGAACCGATTAGATAAACGCATTCATTTTCTAAACGCTGCCCATGTTGATTTCATTGGGCATAGTGAAGAGCACCTGGTAGTAGAAGCAGGAATTGAAAACCATTATAAAATAGGTGATGTATTTTATGGTTTACCAATGCATATTTGCCCAACCTGCTCTTTATATGAAAGAGCACTAACCGTAGAAAACGGTGTAGTGAGTGGCGAATGGAAAATGGTGGCAAGAGATAGAAAAATAACCATTTGAGTATTGAAGGGTAAACTTGATAACGACTTTTATATTATAAAATATGTTTATAGTTGATGCTCACCTTGACCTGAGCATGAATGCTCTGGAATGGAACAGGGATCTTCGAAATCCTGTTAAAGAAATAAATGCACGTGAAACCGGACTGACAGATAAGCCGGACAGAGGGAAAGCCACCGTATCAATTCCCGAACTAAGGAAGGGTAATATTGGATTGGTGGTAGCTACTCAGATAGCACGATATGTGGCGCCAGGCAACCTTTTACCGGGATGGCATTCACCCCACCAGGCATGGGCACAGACCCAAGGGCAATTAGCCTGGTACAAGGCTATGGAGGACGAAGGGGAAATGGTTCAGATACATGACCTGGCTTCATTGGAAAAACACCTTACTATTTGGCAAGGAAATGAACCGAACAACAAGAGACCGGTGGGTTATATTTTGAGTCTGGAAGGAGCAGATTCCATTGTAACGCTATCCCATTTGCAAAGAGCTTATGAATATGGGTTACGGGCTGTAGGTCCTGCCCACTATGGCCCGGGAAGATATGCACAAGGAACTGATGCCAGTGGCTTTATGGGAGCAGACGGCAAGGCTTTACTCAAAGAGATGGAGCGGCTTAATATGATTTTGGATGCCACTCACTTATGTGACGAAAGCTTTTGGGAAGCAATGGATCATTTTCAGGGACATATTTGGGCCAGCCATAACTTAGTGCGAGCACTGGTAAACCACAACAGGCAGTTTTCAGACGAACAAATTAAAGAACTTATTAGTCGTAAAGCTGTAATTGGCGGAGCCCTGGACGCCTGGATGATGGTACCCAACTGGGTGCGTGGTACATCAACTCCAAAAGAAATGAAGTGCAATCTGGAAGTCATGATTGATCATTTAGATCATATTTGCCAGCTTGCCGGAAACACATTACATGTTGGAATCGGATCAGACCTCGACGGAGCTTTTGGAAAAGAACAATGCCCCCATGACCTCGAAACTATTGCTGATTTACAAAAAATTCCAGGCTTGCTTAAAAACCGGGGCTATTCTGTCGCAGATATCAATAACATCATGCACGGAAATTGGATTTCATTTTTAAAGAGAGCCTGGAGCTGAGTCAGACTGGATTTCCGGGTTAGAGGTGTAACATCTTTGCTGGATCTCTATAAGAGAAACCTGATGTCTACCTCGTCTTAAAACACGAACCTGCCTTCTTACGTTTCAAATGTGCTACTTAATGTTCTTGCATCAACTTTACGATACATGTAATTCTAAAAATTTTAAACCTGTTCTACTTTCTACAGTAGGAAATTCGTAAAAAGAACGACCTTGAAGCGTGCCAATACATCCCTAAATTTTGATTAATACACTTTTCTATATCCTGCTAAATGCAATTGCCACCTAATGGGACAATATCATGATGACCATTTCTCACAGCCTGGTCAAAAATACCTGCGGCCTCAAACCGCGGCAGTAAATCAAAGGGCTTTTAGCCGGAACCAAAAGACGAAAATCTTATTCATTTTCAACAATGATCGTCCGGGCATAAACTTGCTCCTTATGTTCCGCGTCCATGCTTTCAATGCAAGCCGCAATAAAAGCAATCGCTTCTTCGGTCGTCGAAGCTTTTACACTCAAAAGGTTTGGTGGACTGGTACAGAAATTTGTCAACTTTTGGACTTCATCTGGCCTGCCGAATATTACCAGGGTAGATTTAAGTCTATGCTCTAAATTTTCACGCCATCTTTCCGAAACTCTTCGATGGGTTGAATATTTGCAAAAGTTGTTGACGAAGATTTCGCAAGCCAAGCTCCAACGGAGGGCAATAATTCAAGCCTTTCTTTTAAAACCCTCCCGTAAATAGCTCGCACATTCTTTTATTTCTCTTCCTCTCCCTTTTGTTTCGCCCACTCGTCTTTGCCGGTCCACACATGGGGCGTTACAGATACAAAGGTTGTTGCTGAAAGATCTGTATAAGTGTCCTCTTCCATTCTTGTTTTGTCATCACTTGCCGCTTTGCTCTTCGGTTCCTTTCGAGTTCCAATGTCCCAAACAGATTTACCGGACGGAATGTGGTCCGTACCATTTTCAACTTCAAGCACTCCATCTTAACCAGGTAAAATAACATAGTCACCTGCTGGGAAGAACATTCTAATCAACTTCCCGGATTTTCCCTAACAAGCCTTCTTACAAGCAAAGGCAAATGTTTCTGGCAGTCTCTTTTCGGCGCCCAAGCTTCAAGGTCCGTATATGTGATTCGCTGCATTGTAGTCCGATTTAAAGTAGGTTAAATCCCAAAGTATGCTAAACATTTTGGGATTTTCAGCACATGTCGCTACCGTCGGATCCACCTCTGAACTATCCAAGATACTAGTTGTTCTTTCGTAGTATGAATGACTTACCTAAATTAGGGAAATGCTTTTCTTTTACATAACACTTATTTATGAATTTTAAATTGTACTTCCTCGTACTGTTTGTTTTTTTCTTTCACTTTATCAATGCACAAAAGCTTCATCCAGGATTTGATAAACAGGAATATATCGACCTGATGAAGATATCAGCGCAGGTTGGAGATTCAGCTTATTGGGCAGCCTTTCCCCCTTCGCCACGTTTTCATTTAAATTATCGCTCGCCGGTCATGGGGCTAGATAACCGATGGGATTTATGGACAACAAACGAAGGTCTTGCCATTATTAGCGTTAGGGGTACAACTGCCAATGCAGTAAGCTGGCTGGGTAATTTTTATGCAGCTATGGTTCCTGCAAAAGGAGCGCTGAAGCTTAGCGACAAAGAAACATTCACCTATGAATTGGCTTCTCATCCCAATGCCGCAGTACATGTGGGATGGCTTTTAAGTACTGCCTATTTAGCAAAAGATATATTGCTTAAAATTGATTCATGTTACAGTAAGGGAATAAAAGATATAGCGGTTATGGGACACAGCCAGGGTGGTGCAATAGTGTTTTTG
>JBGTIL010000512.1:0-1752 GCA_041745695.1 Chitinophagaceae bacterium
CAACCATTAAAGTTGAAGATTTGTGGAAGTAGCTTTCGATGAGATTGCTTTGCACGATCTTGCATTTTGGAAGAAATCAGGAAATACAGCTATACAAAAGAAAATTCAAAAACTAATTTCGGCCATAAAAGAATCCCCCTATACTGGCATCGGAAAACCGGAAGCGTTAAAGTATAATCTTTCCGGTATGGTCAAGGCGCATTAACGAAGAACATCGTATTATATATGAAGTAAGTGAAAACTTTATATTTATATAGTCAAGCCTTAAAAACTCAATTTGAGCAAAACTTTAGTCGGAATCAGGCACTGGCTTTGTGAATTTTGAAAAATAAGCCTGGATAAAAAACGGAACAAAAAGAAAAGTGGGTTCACTTTCCAGATATTCATCATCCTTTTGAAGTTCATGGCAGCTGCTGCCAGCATCACATTGATATTATCCCCTTTAATCCCTTTGTAAAAGTTCCGGCTCAACCGGTGATCAGCTTTCAGGTGCCCTATTTTAGGCTCTATTGCAGCCCTTCTCCTAAAGCCCTTGCGCAATTTTTGCTTTTGGTAGGCGGTAGTTCTCTGGTCTGGTAGGGTGGGTATGGTGATTTTTGTGCCCAGAACTTCTTTTACCCCCCGATAGCCCCGGTCTACGAAGTTGTTTTTTAGGGTGATGCCGTTCAGCCTTTGTTGCTGTTCAATGGCCGGCCTGAGGGTTTTGCCATCATACACATTTTTTTCCAGGTTAAGTGCCCCAATAATTACCCCTGTTGTTTTGGTGGTCATAATACTCACTTTACTGCCGAATTCGTACTTTTTGTATTCTTTGCCCTTACTGATGCAGGCTACATGGGGTTCATGTATGCTGTAAATCTTATCCTTATCGTTCTTCTTTTGTGTCAGTACCTTATGGAACAGGACTAGATCGGTTCCATGGCTTCCTGCCGGTAGCTTACGTTCTAATTCCCTGACCAAACGCCCGGTTATGGTTTTTACTTTTCTATCGGCTTTTACCGCCTTCCACCTGTTTTTGGGGTGGTTGCGGAAACGCTGGTCTAACAAAAGCTTCTTCAAGGTACGCTTATAGCTTTGGCGTAATACGATACCCTGTTTTTCTGCCATGGACACACATTTTTTAATGATCTTACGGTGCAGTTTGTTATCGGTAGGATAGGTGATGTTCTTTTCCTGTACGGTGGTATCGGTTACTGCTTCCTGCTCCTGTCCGTCTTTTCCGTTTACCCGGATACTTTCCTGTAAAATCAATTCGATGCCTTCGGCCCCAACCCGGTTGCGGAAGTGTATCAGGTCGGTAGCCTCACAAGGTGCTGCACAGGTAAACTGCCCCTGCCCGCTAAAATATTGGTAATAGGCGTTCTCTGCCCATTGTTCTACCACGCTTTCATCCGATAGGTTGCGTACATGCTTGAGGATCAGTAGCGCTACCATTAACCTGATGGGCTTGGCCGGCCGGCCTTCTGTTGAATAATGCCCGGCAAACGCTTTTTCAACAAGGGCCAGTTTATCTTTCCTGCCAAAATATACAAGGGATGTTTGCTACAGAACTGCTCGCACAACCCGGGTTGTAAAAAGTTCAGCTGGGCATTATTGATCGGTTTTGCTAACATCTTTCTGCAAGATTTATAACACAATATCGCTTTTCCTTGCAATATTTTCTCGCTGTTTTTATTAACAAAATGTTGATAATCAATAAATTAATCTGTTTTTAAAGCACGACTACTTAAATATGAAAGATGACGGATCGCC
>JBGTIL010000513.1:0-8727 GCA_041745695.1 Chitinophagaceae bacterium
ACAGCATAATCACATTGTCCTTTTCCATACACCCAACTATTGAAAAAAGAATCGAAGTCAGTGCCTGGAGCAAGCGCTTCGAAATGATTCTTTAGGTCAGCAGTTGTGGCAGACCTGTAGGCCAAAGCGGGATCATTCATGTAATTACTTATTGCAACAAAGAACAGGCTGTCGCCCATGACTTTTCTAAGCATAGAAACTACAAGAGCACCTTTTTTATAGATCGCGCCGCTGTTGGTTCCAAAAATGCTTGCAGTAGACGTAGCGTTGGCGGGCGCAATGTAGACCGGTATATTAATTACTCCCCGGGCAGCGGTCTTTGCGTCAGACCTGTACACAGGAAACGTGGGTGTAGTGGTAAGTGTAGGGTCCAATTCGTAGGCAAGCATTTCACCATAAGTGGCAAAGCCTTCTGCTAACCACACATCGCTCCAGGTGGCAAAAGTTACCTTATCTCCAAACCATTGATGGGCCAATTCGTGGGCTATCGTTTCCCAGTTCGCCAGGTCGACTGTGCCCATGGCAGAGAAGGTTTGATGTTCCATCCCCGACGAAATGTATTCGTAGAAACCGTGCTTTTCATTCTTAAATGGGTAGTCGCCAAACTTGTTACTAAAATTCACCAGCTGGGTTCGGCTTTTGTCGAGCTTGTTGAGGATGGTATTATATGCTGTTGCGCCGGTTCTTGGAAAGAGATAATACACCACCGGTACAGTTGTTCCGTTGAGTACTACAGGCTGGCGGTAATGACGCGCGTACTGCGAGATGCTGATCGCTACAAGGTAAGAAGCAATAGGATACCTGCTTTTATAGCGGAACCTTCTTTGTGAAGCAGACGCCGCGCCAATGAAGATGGTGGAATCAACAAGGATACCATTAGAGGCAACCCAAAATGTATCTGCTGTGCCTGCAATCCAGGGCACGGTAACAATGATATCCATAGAATCTACCTTATCCTGCATGTCTGCTTTACAGGGCCACCAGTCTTTATCTTCATGCGACTCAGACAGCGTACCCACTCTCCAGGGAGCAGCTGTGGTTTTTTGAAAGCCATAGGCAAGGCCTGCTTCAGCAGGAGGAGTGCCCGAATACGTTATAGTTACAGAATCAAGTATACCAACAGCCAGGGGGCCAGGAAGCGTAATACTTAAAATATTTACATTCCCCGTGGCGGGAAAGCTGGATGGAACAGGATTTCCGCGATAGGTTACGCTGGTACTGGTTCCAAACGCCGACTTCCTCAGATCGAATGTGATCACAGATACCCCTGCAACAATGGGCTTGAAGTAAGTGGTGACAGTACCACCAATTCTTTTGGCGAGGCGCGGGTCAATGTCCCAATCACACCTATGAAAAGTTACATCTATATTTTGCCCTGTACCTGTAGTGCTGGTGACTGCAGCAGCCACTGAGTGTGGCTGATAATGTGTTTCACTATGCTGTGCAGCTGCATTTGAAATGAAGGCGACGGACAGACATAAGTAAAGGGAAACAAACTTAATTAGAGCAAGGGGCTTCATCAGTTATTGGTTTTGATCTTTCAAATGGATGTGGATGCGTGCTTTCGATCAGCATCCCAGAAAACAAATAATCAAAACCGGAAGAAGTAGTCAGGTCTGTGAAGCCTGGTTCGCGTACACCAGGTAGAGACGAAGCTTCAACAGGTAGGGATTAAGGGTTTTCTGACGGTAAAAGTCAGCGTTTATCACTACAAATGCAAGTGAATGGGCTTGTTTTAAAAAATAACTTCATCCGCAGGCATCAAATTGCATGAAATACTATTTTTTTAAGTAAGTTTCACGGCTAACCTCCCGCACTTGAGGTAGATCTCCGTTCGTATATGTACAACCGAAAAAAGTTGAACATGAAATGAGCAAAGATCATTATTGGATTGCGAGCATGATAGATCCTTTCATCGACAGGTTGCACTTCCCCTCACGGCACCGCCGATCGCCATGCTCCATCAAAAAATATACAGAATAGCTCTCTTCAACCCAGGTCGGGGGAGGTTTTCAAATGATCTTTCCGCAAATGCTTTCACTCGATACTCTTTATAAGTCACTTGCAAATTGCCGCTGCTTGTTGCATAGATCCGACCACAGGTTATGCAAAGCATCCCCTAATGACTATGATAGCTTATTTTTACTGCTAAGCTTTCTCAAGACATGATTGTAGTAAACAAGCCCATTGTTGGTATAACCTGTGGCGATCTTAATGGCATCGGCACCGAAGTGATCATCAAAAGCCTCTCCGACAGCAGGATACTCGAACACTGCACACCTGTTATTTTTGCTTCAGCCAAACTGCTGAATTTCTATCGAAAAATATTGCCCGACAGTACCTTTAATTTCCAGGTCGCAAAAGACATCAGCCGCATCAATCATAAGCAGGTAAACCTTTTTAGCTGCTGGGAAGAAGAGGTAGCCGTTACACCAGGGCAACTAACAGACACCGGTGGACAGTATGCTGTGAAGTCACTGACAACAGCAGTGCAGGCGCTGAAAGACCAGCACATTCACGGGCTCGTTACGGCACCTATCCATAAAAAAAACGTGCAATCGGAAAGCTTCAACTTTACTGGTCATACCCCTTTTTTAAAAGAAGCTTCGGGTGCGAAAGACGTGCTGATGCTCCTGTACGCGGCAAACATCCGGGTTGCGCTCGTAACCGAACACCTACCCCTGAAGGACATAGCACAGCAGATTACGCGGGAATCGATCGTGTCAAAACTTTCCTTACTGCACAACAGCCTGCGGCGTGATTTCGGAATTGATAAACCAAAAATTGCAGTGCTGGGGCTAAACCCCCATGCCGGCGACGAAGGTCTGATCGGCACCGAGGAAGTGCAGATCATTGGTCCGGCTATTAAAGAAGTGAAACGTCATATGCTGGTTCACGGACCCTATAGTGCAGATGCTTTCTTTGCACGTCGTAATTACCAGCAGTTCGACGCGGTGCTGGCCATGTACCACGACCAGGGCCTCATACCATTTAAAACCATCGCCATGGGAGAAGGCGTTAATTACAGTGCCGGACTTTCGTTTGTTCGAACTTCCCCGGACCATGGGACGGCCTTCGACATTGCAGGAAGAAACATTGCCGACCCAACCTCGTTTGTCACAGCTGTGTTCGAGTGCATAGATATTATCAACAGACGCGCTGCCTACGATGAAAGAAATAAAAATCCCTTACGCAAGGTCACCGGCGAAATCTTAAAAAATGTAGAAGACGAGCGTATTGATGAAACGATCGACAAATAGACTTTTTTGATTACGGACCATTTCCAGGTCGATTGCCGCTTGCGCCGAAACCGCTGGTGTCCGCTCTCATTCTGCATACTGCAAACAGGCTGCAGCTACACTGCTATTAAGTCGTGCTTATATTTTGGAAGCTTAAAACTAATGGTAGTGCCCTGATCCGGCTGGCTGTTGATACTTAACACGCCTCCTTGTTTTCTTAATAACTGTTGCGACAACAACAAGCCCAGACCAGACCCCTTCTCGCAGGCCGTTCCGTAGGTACTGCTTCCTTTCGAATTGATGATATCGTTAACCTGAACGGAACTCATTCCAGTGCCTTTGTCGGTAACTGCGATACTGATTTCTTCCTGTAAAAGCGTAGCGGATATAGTCACCTCCTTACCGGCATGCGAAAACTTGATGGCGTTAGATACCAGGTTTCTAAGGATGGTGTCGGTTATATCTTTATCCCCGAAAGCATGCAGGTAGCTTCGGTCTGTGCAGGATTGGAGCTTTATGTTTTTACTGAGTGCCTGCCGCTCAAATAGCCGGCAGTTGTTTTCAATTAGTCTTGCTACGTCGAGGCGCTCGCATTTTACTTCCTGTTCTGTGAGCTGGTTTTGCGACCACTGCAGAAGATTAGTGATTAGAATGTTGATGCCCTCCACATCATTTAAAATGTGCGGGAAACTACTTCTCAACTCCTCCGGTGAAAGATCGTTTTTCTGTATCTCCTTGAGGTAAAGCTCAAATGCTACCATTGGGCTGCGGAGGTCATGGGACACGATTGAAAATAACCGCGTCTTTAGGTCATTCAATTCATTTAATTTTTGATTTTGCGCAACGATCCATTGTTTCTGACTCACCAGGCTCTGATGATACTTGGCCATTTCCCAACGGGCAGAATATAGAAACAGGAAAACCAAACACAAAGTAGCCAGCTGGTGTAATAAACTCAAAGAAACAAGATTACCACTGAAAAGGGCGTAGCCTGTGTCCAGCACCATGTAGCTGGCTATACAAAACAGGGAAACAGAAAAAATTAACCACTTTTCTTCAAATAAGAATACGGCGCCTATCAGTCCCAGTAACCCTATCAATTCAACACCACTGTCGTGGAAAAAAAATTTCAGGGCAATGATGATCAGGATATTTACAATGATCGAAACCAGTTTGGCAAGGGTGTACCGTCGTTGCCTGTTCAGGTATAGCCCGAGCAGTGCAACTGGCAGATTAAGACTGTCGACCACAAGAAATGCGGGACTCAGGTCGTCGTATAGGGCAATTTGCATTGTAGTAAAGCCAGCTGCTATCACCACTACGGCGCCATTCATTATATTGAGTACCCTAACCCGGCGTTTTTGGTACTCCTCCAGGTCATCGTGAACCCCAAGCTCTATCCAGGAATTTAATTTCATGAGTAGACGCCGTTTTTCAGCATTACACAATAATTCCCGTTGCTTGCGGTACTAAGCCCCGTGTCACTACCTTTTTGGAGCATACCCTTACTAATCTGTATTAACCAATGCCTTCCGGGAGGGAAACTGCTGTTGCTGGCAGGTGTATATAAAATAGGGAACGACACAGAAAAGAAATCTAAAGCTTTTTTATGATGGTTGGTGAACAACAGCAGCCTTGACGCTGGGTAAAAATCAGAGTTAGGTAGTAATACCTAATAAAGCCTAGTATATAAGTTTGATTTGAGAAGATGCAAGCAGGAGATCCCTGTAAAACCTATTGTTACAAGGAATGCACATTACCTGCAAATGCGGGGTACAGCAAAGGTCCGGTGCTGCATCCCGAATACGGCATCGTTGCAGTGCTAAAGGATCGCCAGCCTCGAGTTATTAGAAGCCTAACGCTAATCAGAAATACCAGGGCCGCAGAGCACTGGACATAGAGTTCCTCATTACATCAAACTTGCTCCTGCATGGGTCACCCACCAGGCTATTTCCTGTGTAACAGTGCCAATACGGCTACCAGACCCAAAAACAGTAAACCTCTTTGTGTAGCCGGTTTTAAAGAAGCGTTTCGCCAGCCGCCATCTATACTGGTTCCATATTCAACGGGCGCGAGTACATTGCCTGAGGTTTTCTCAGCGTTTTCTGCGGCATGCAAGTATGTTCTGATAGTAAATGCGGTCAAATTGCGGGTCGTATCAGGGAAAAGCCCGTAGGCAAGGTGCAGCAGGTGCGGAAAAACGCCCAGCGCAGATTTATGCACCGGACGACTCAATAAACCAACAACCGCGCGCCCCACGGCGCGGGGATCAAGCAGCGGAGGCGAGGGTCGTAAAACCTTACCTGTGTAGTTAGCTGCGTGTTGCATTCCGGGTGTATCCAGAAAAGCAGGATACAGATCACAGATATGAATACGAGGGAATTGCGCTAACTCACCACGGAGCGATTCAAAGAAACCTCGTAACCCGAACTTGCTGGCACTGTATGCCGCCATATAAGGTGTGGGAAACCAGGCACCGACTGAAATATTGTTGATTAGCATACCATAGCCCTGCTTCTTAAAAATCGGCAGCACCGCCTGGGCACCGTGAATATAACCGAGCAGATTCGTTCGAACCACATCTTCATTCACCGCCGCCGGGATAGCATCAAAAGCACCTGCCGCCAGCACGCCGGCATTATTCACCCATACATTTATGCCGCCACCGAATGCTTCTGCTGCTCTCGCCAGTTCCACTACATCAGCTGCTACACGGGTATCGGTTACCACTACCATGGCCCGGGCGCCTAGCCCTTCACATTCTGCAGCTACTTCCTGCAGGGCTTCCTCCCTGCGGGCAGCCAGTACCAAACGGGCACCCAGTTTCGCAAGTTCGATGGCTATCGCACGCCCGGCACCACTGGAGGCACCCGTTATCACCACCGTGAGTTCACTCCTCTTAGTCACATCTAACTTCTGCATAATCGGATTTTGTTAAAAACCACAACAAGTGGGCCACCAGTCCCTGCCGCCCGAGCCATTTCCTGCTCCATCGGCCAGATTGTGTAAGAATGCTGACGCTCATACTATTTGGTGAACACCTTGTCATCTACCCCTTTATTGATACGATAGTCTGCATAGGTGATCTCCACTCTTCCTTTGTCTTCCTTGACCGGGGGCTTTTTGGTTCCACCTTTTTCGTATTCAAACGTTACTCCTTTGGGCAGCTTGTAATCTCTTGTGCTGAAAATAAAAACCATTTTGTCTGGCAGTCCCCAGGCCGACCACTTTCCGTAATCCATATCTATATCATAGCTGCCGCTCTCTTTTGTAGTAACGCTTGTTTTACGAATGAGCAGGGCCTTTTCATCTATGTAAAAGGTTGTAAGCACTACGTTCCCACTGGCGTCGTTAGGCAGCAGCTTGACCACCTTCAGGGTCCGGCCCTTGACCACTGAAGTTCCTGCAGGTACCACCGTATAATTATCTCCCACCAGCAAGGCATTAAGGTTTACACTCACCCCACCCTTAGGTAAAATAGAAATGCCTCCTTCCTTCTTTACAGTAAATTGATTGGGCGCTTTGTAGTACATGACCACATTGGACGGAGTTGCATTGATAAATGAAACAGCTACTTTCATCTGCCCATTCGCAGTATAGTTTTTAACTCGTTCGAGCTTTTCCTTCAATTTTTTAATGAGCGCCACCTCAGGTTGCGCCTCCACACCAGATGATAAAAAACCAACCATCAAAATAAACAGCAATTTTTTCATAGATCTTTTTTTAAGAAAGAATGTCTTTTTTTCTAAACAGGAAAATGGTGGTAGAAAGAAACAGCAGGATATGAAAAAGCAGGACGAGCGCAGATTTGAGCACCTCGCTACTATCCACCGGACGTTCGAAAAAACCTTTCCAGTTCAACATATGATTGGTGAAAAGGTAGGGCTTCAGTGCATTAAAAAAGGGTATGTCCATTGTAGTGAGGATGGTGAATACAATGATCACACTCATAGTTGAAATGATAGGACCAATAGAATTCTCTGCAAAGGACGACAGAAGGAATGCAAGCGAACATACGGTGATCATGGATAAGGCAGCAAAACCAAAAGCGGCGAAATAACGCCACATGATGTCAGTACTGTTCAGGATCACCACCATCTCGCTTTTTAAAATGATAAGGTCGCCGGTACCGAACACAAGAATGGAAACAAAAAGGGAGAGAACAGCCATGAACGATAACAGCAGCAGGGTATATACAGAGGCAGCAAAAAATTTGCTTAACAGCAGTGCCGTTCTGCTAACCGGTTTGGTAAGCAGTAGTCGAAGCGTACCCATGTTAGCCTCCCCCGCTATGGCATCGCCTGCAACCAGGGCAATTAGAAGGGGCACATGGATCAGCAGTGTTTGCAATACAATAAAACAGATAAAATAACCATTGAGGATAGTGCCACTAATTTGAAAGGTTTCCTGCAGTGCCTGCATGGCAAATTGCAGGTAGGTTTCACCATCCGCATACATTGCCATCTGAATTAAAACTACGATAGCTGCAATTGCTCCAAAGGCGATGTAGGTCCGCGGCTTCTTAAAAATCTTGTACAGTTCAATCCGGGTAAGTTGCCACATGCTGGTTGGTAGTTGTAAGCGAAAGAAATAGGTCTTCCAGTGAATGCCTTGGATGAAGCGATAGCAGGTCGATGTTCTGCTGCACCAGCTCTCGTGTCAGATGCGGAATTTCATCAAGACCCATCTGTACCATTATTTTTCCATTGCCAGGTCTCAGTCCATTTGCCCAACGGGTTGAAGCCAGGTGCCGCAGGGTCATTTCATTATTGGTAGTATTTAATTCTACAATGGTTTTAGCGGGGTGCAGCAACTGTGCAGCTTTTCCTTCTGCTACTTTTTTTCCCTTATCGATAATGAGCATACTGTCTGCTATCAATTCAATTTCGCTCAGCAAATGTGATGAAACAATAATCGTCTTTCCTTCATTCCTGCTTAGGTGCAGTATGAGGTTACGTACATCTGCAATGCCCTGGGGATCGAGTCCGTTGGTAGGTTCATCTAAAATAATCAGGTCAGGGTTGTGGATCAGAGCACAGGCAATTCCAAGTCGTTGTTTCATACCCTGTGAAAATGTTTTCACTTTGCTGTTGGCCCTTTCTCCGATGCCCACCATCTCCAGGCCTTTCAAGAGCGCATCATTCGTTACTTTACTCCCACTTAGTTTAGCCATCAACCGGATGTTTTCAAGAGCCGTCAGGTATTTATAGAGATCGGGCTTTTCAATAATTGCTCCTATTCGTTTCAGGATGGCGGCACGGCTCTGCATCAGTGGCTGATCGAAGATCCTGATCTCCCCCCTGGTAGGGGTAATAAGTGTGAGGAGCATCCGTATGGTGGTTGACTTACCAGCTCCGTTTTGCCCCAAAAATCCATACACCTCGCCCTTGCTCACTCCAAACGACAGATCAGAAACAGCGCTCAGCGTTCCAAAATTTTTAGACAGGTTTGATACTTCAACGATGTTTGGCATATAGTGGAACGAAGG
>JBGTIL010000514.1:0-2426 GCA_041745695.1 Chitinophagaceae bacterium
ATTGCATGAGGATTTTCGCAGCCCCCAGCAAACAGGTGGTGTGCACATCATGACCACAGGCATGCATGATGCCCGGATGTACCGATTTATAGTCAACGTGGTTTTCCTCCGCAATGGGAAGTGCATCAATGTCGGCGCGGAGTGCTACCACCCTGCTTGCCGGGTGCTTACCCTCAATCAGTCCAATCACGCCGGTTCCTGCCATCACCTGGTAAGTAATGCCTAAACCGGCAAGGGCATTTTGGATATACGCTGACGTTTGGAATTCCTGGTAACTTAACTCCGGGTGCGCATGAAGGTGCCGTCTGATTGGCACGAATTCCGGCGCAAGATCCTTAGCCAGTTTTTTTATTTTTTCAGCCAGCATTACAATATGAAATTAGGCGCAAAAATGGGTCATTAATAAATAAAAAACCATCCAATTATCTGGATGGTGGATTCATCGAAAAAAGCTTTACGCTAGTAAGTGGAAACAAATCTTAGCGGCGCCTTATAAATCAGCGAACTCTTCTTTTTCCGGCCTCACCTCCACGATATCGCTGATAATATATACACCCTTCGGGAAAAGCGTATTCATGCTTTTCTGGTATCGGACGGCTTCATCCCGGGTTTTGAAGTTGCCTGCTTTTAGTTTGAAATAAGGCGATTGGTAAGACAGGTAAGATTTCAGTTCAGGGAAAAGCGTGTAGATACGGGTTTTTGCAGCGATGGCGTCTTCACGCTTATTAGTATTTACCACCAGAAGGCGAAAGCCCCGCGCAGTGCGGAACATCGCTTTTTTCGTAGCTGTATTAATAGCACCTTGTTTTTTTATCAGAACATCTACCCTGGGATCTTTGTGCACTATCACCATATTCGTTCCCTGGCCGGTATCGAGCCGCTGACTGGAATCCTGGGCTGCGGAGGAAACAAAAGCAGCGAGCAACATAACACACAACAATTGTTTCATAACTAATTATTCGGTGGGTAAATTCAAATTTAGTTCCAAATCTGAATTAAACCACGGCACTGCCCTCCGTACCGGCACCTTTAACAATAGCAACACCGGCACTGCAGCCCAGGCGGTCTGCTCCTGCAGTAATCAGACTTTTTGCAAATGCAAACGTTCTGATACCCCCGCTGGCTTTGATCCTTATACCTGGAGGTAAGTGCCGGCGCATCAGTTCCACTGCTTCGAGTGAAGCCCCTCGTTCGGCAAAACCCGTAGATGTTTTCAGATAATCCACTCCCAAACTGCCATATAATGCGCAGCAGCGAACGATCTCCCCTGTTGCAAGCATTCCGCTTTCAATAATTACTTTCAACAGGCCACCTTCCTTTCTTACGACCTCCAGCACAGCTGCTGCTTCTTCCTCGAGGTAAGTATAAGCGCCCTTCTTCAGTGCACCAATATTGATAACCATATCCAGTTCCTGGGCTCCCAGCATGAGTGCCATACGGGCTTCATCGATTTTGGTGTTAGTGTAAGTGTATCCTAATGGAAACCCGATTACTGTTGCCACTTTTACTGTAGTGCCACGAAGCATGCTGACTGCATCTGCAACGTAGCAGGGTGGCAGGCAGACGGCAGCAAAATCGTATTGCACGGCCTCAGCACACAACTTCTCCACATCATTGATTGTAGTTGCTGCAGCCAGCGCTGTGTGATCAATAAAGCGGGCAATATTCATATGAAAGTGTTTATTTTTAAGGCAAAAGAGGAGTGCTGCAGATCTCCGCAAAGTAATTTAAATGGAATGAACATGAGAAAAACGAAACGTTTATTTGTAGGCTGTTGCCTGTTGTTATTCGCAACAGGCATCGATGCCCAGCCTACTTTTCCTGAAAACGGTGTGGCGGATCCCCGTCACGGTTATTATGCTTTTACTAATGCCACTGTCGTTAAAGATGCCGGTACAACGTTAACCAATGCTACCCTTGTTATCAAAGACGGGCGTATTGTATCTGTGGGCACCAATGGTAAAGTACCCGCAGGCGCGGTTGAAGTGAATTGTAAAGGCAAATGGATAAGTCCTTCTTTCATTGATATTTTTTCAGATTATGGTATGCCGGCAGCGCCGCCGCGTCCTGCTGGCTTTGATTTTTTTGCCCGCGCCCAACTAACATCCACAGCAAAAGGTGCTTACGGATGGAACAGTGCTATCAAAAGCGACGCAGAAGCATTAAAGGTATTTTCTGTTGACGATGCCAGGGCCAAGCCGCTGCGGGACGCTGGTTTCGGAACGGTACTTACCCATATAAAAGACGGGATTGCCAGAGGAACCGGAGCACTTGTTTCGCTCGCGGCGGAAAGAGAAAACTTTGTTGTTCTGAAAGATAAAGCTGCAGCTCACTACTCGCTCGACAAGGGTACTTCCACACAGGCTTACCCAACTTCCATGATGGGTGTGATATCCTTACTTCGACAAACCTACCTCGATGCGCAG
>JBGTIL010000515.1:0-3656 GCA_041745695.1 Chitinophagaceae bacterium
CCTTGCTGAGCAATTCGTAGTTGTCTCGCAGATTACACGCCTGTGTTGTACAGGCAGGGGTGTCATTTTCAGGGTAGAAATACAGCACAGTGTTTCTACCCTGAAAGGCAGATAAGGATATCAGGTTGCCATCGGCATCGGGGGCTGTGAATAGCGGTGCTTTTTGTCCTTCTACCAGGTGAGTGGGCATGTGTGATTGATATTAATCGGAGTTGGGTGGCAATCTATCGGATAACCTGCCAGGTTTTGGATGTCTGGTTACCCGCAACATCTTCAACGGTCACCCTCAGCTCATGAGCACCACGTAAAAAATGCTCGTCGAACCGATACACCCAGCTTCTTCCCCCATTATTAGTAAATCGAAGCCAACGCCCGTCCAGCTCTGCGCTGAAGGAGGTAATGGCTCCAAGGTTATCGCGGGGTGTAAATATGATCTGGTTACTACGGGTAAGGTTTTGAGGTGGAGCATTGATGCCTGGCGGGATGGTGTCTATCACTACCTGGAAAACACCGAACTGTCGGAATTTTGCCGAAATCCATTCTCCGTTCCAGCGGCCTTTTGCTACTACCTTTCTGGTGCCGGCAGTGCCAACAATAACTGCGTTTTGTTTTACATCGTCGGGTAGCTCTGGTTTGATACGAACCGTTATAGAATCATGCGCAGGAATAGAGGCACTAATAAATGAATGTGCTACTAACCTCGGATTTGCGAGTGGTGCTAGCGTTTTTTTGTATGTTATGTTGATGGTGTCGTACGCGGTCTCCTCCGTGGTAAATACCTCAAAGTCGGTTTCTTCAAAAACATTGACCCAGTTGGGTATCAGTTGGGCTACCGGGAGGGGTGCGGGCTGTATAAGTTCAACAGGGTTGTAGACCAGGTTGAATTCTACGCGTGATAGGTTTTGTGCGGCATCCCTGACTTCCAGCCGCACCGTATGAACCACGCCTGCGGATAGCTGCAAGATGCCCTGTGTTTCCGTTGCGGCATAGATTGAGCTCTTATCTGCTGGCAGGGGTGATAAATGCTGCAGCCAGGGCCCACCGTTATACTTATGACGGTAATCTGTATGCGCATTCATGTACCGCGTTGCATCGTAATTGATGTTGTCCAGTACGAATTCCGACTGAAGCTCATTGTCTAACAAAACGCGGGCGCTGTAGATACCGTTTGAATTACCAGAGCCAGTGAACCTGTCTGTGGCACCCAGAGACAGGCTGACCCTGTCTGATGTTACCATTAAGGTTCCACCTGTAACGGGCGCATACGCAGCACCTGTTTTTTTTAAGGCTATCACCCGCGGAGATTGCGCATAGGTGCTCTTATTGCGGTCGTACACGCCAAGCCTTGCTAGTGTCGGAGGAACACCATCCTTTATCGGAAAGCCAAACAGCAGTGGGTTAAGACAGTTGTTGGTTTCTGTGTCCCTGATTTCGAAGTGTACGTGCGGACCTGCGGAGCCGCCTGTGTTGCCACTAAAGGCAAAAAACTGTCCTTTCGTTAACGAAAATAAGCCCGGGGGCAGCACCAACTCCACTGCCCATGATTCTTGCAGGTACTGCTGTTCTTTTACCCATTTTTCCAGGGCTGGCATAAAAGCATTAAGGTGTGCATATAGCGTTGTGAACCCGTTGGGATGCTGAATGTAAATAGCTCTCCCAAATCCACCGGGCTCAATTTTCACCCGGGCAACGAATCCTTCTGCCGCTGCGTGCACGGGAAGATTTTCACGTTGCTGGGTACGGATATCAAGCCCCATGTGCCAGTGGTTGTTGCGCAGTTCGCCAAAGTTTGCCACTAATTCCAGCGGTATGTTCAGCGGATTCCGGAAATAACCGCGTGGATAATCTCTTTCCTGTGCAACCAGAAGACTGCTCATCAACATGCAGATAATGGTTGCACCTATCTCAAACTTATGTTTCATCCTTCCCCCATTAAAATCGTGCAAAGTAATGACAATTGCTGTTCCCTGATGCCTGTAAGGTTCGCTCCTGCCAGCTGATAAAGTCATATGCGTCGGCTGCGAAACCGGTGAGATACAATAATGGACGTAAATTCCACATACTATATCATGCAGCGCTCTAACCCGTCGGTTTTAAAGAGAAAATGGGGTAAAATTTCCGGTATGATATTTTATAATCTTAATGTGCTGCACAGCAGACAAACAATTATTCATTAAAAAAAATAAGATTATGGCACGTCCCGGAATCGGCTCATTGCTTTTAGCAGGCGCCGCTGCATTTGGCTTGTATAAATACTCAAAAATGAGTCAGCAAGACAAAGACAATTTAGTAAACAAGGGCAAACAACTTTTTGACGAGAATGTACCTGAAAACATCAAGGGCATCTTTGGTAAAAAAGATGACACACAGAACGCAAGTAACAATTCGCAAAACGTTTACAGCCAGGGTGTGTAAAAGCTTTTAAGTTATAAAAGGGTTGCCATGCAGCCCTTTTTTTTTGCTTCTTTTTTTATAGCTGCACTCTTTTGGCCGGGCAAATACTTGGTCTTGAGAGAACGCTTTCCTGTACATTTGCCACCCGGGTACCTACCCGGATTTTTTATGCGCCGTACGAAATGCAATTGGTTTTGTTTCCAGGCCACCCATAGCTGGACAGTGCCTGTGGGCGGGATCGAAATGAGGATGACAAAAAAAAGTAAATTCTAAATATGCCTAAAGATGCTTCGCTAAAGTCTGTTCTTATTATTGGGTCCGGACCTATTGTGATAGGACAGGGATGCGAATTTGACTATTCCGGTACCCAGGCTGCGCGAAGTCTGCAGGAAGAAGGTATTAACGTGATCCTTATCAACAGCAACCCGGCTACCATCATGACAGACCCGATGATGGCGTTCAGGGTGTACCTGCTACCGTTAACGGTTGAGAGTATAGAACAGATTCTGGACGAAAACCAGATCGATGCAGTACTGCCTACCATGGGTGGTCAAACGGCACTGAACCTGGCCAAAGAAGCTGAGGATCTCGGCATCTGGGAAAAATACAATGTACGCCTGATTGGTGTAGATATAAAAGCAATCGACAAAGCTGAAGACCGCGAAAAATTTCGCCGCTGGATGATCGACCTGGGAGTGCCTGTTGCACCGGCAAAAACAGCCAATTCATTTTTGGAAGGAAAAGAGTTTGCCCAGGAAATTGGATTTCCACTGGTTATCCGGCCTTCTTTCACATTGGGAGGCTCAGGCGGAAGCCTGGTATATGAAAAAGAAGACCTGGATGAGGCGCTAACGCGCGGACTACAGGCTTCTCCTATCCACGAGGTGTTGGTAGAAAAGGCGCTGCTTGGCTGGAAAGAATTCGAACTGGAACTACTGCGCGATGCAGCAGATAATGTGGTGATCATTTGCACTGTAGAAAACTTCGACCCGATGGGTGTGCACACAGGCGACAGTATAACGGTTGCTCCGGCAATGACCCTGAGTGATACCGCCTTTCAGCTTATGCGCAATACAGCTATTAAGATGATGCGCGACCTGGGGAACTTTGCCGGCGGGTGCAATGTTCAATTTTCTCAAAACCCCGAAACAGAAGAGATCACGGCAATTGAAATCAACCCCCGCGTAAGCCGTTCCTCTGCTCTGGCTTCTAAAGCAACTGGTTATCCAATTGCAAAGATTGCAGCAAAGTTGGCCATCGGC
>JBGTIL010000516.1:0-6476 GCA_041745695.1 Chitinophagaceae bacterium
TGCTGTTCTCCTTGAGTTCAGCCTGTGTAGGAGGATACTCTTTGCTTGTAAAAACAGTATACAACACAGCAGACAAAAAGAAAAAGCCCCCCACATAAAATGCATATCTCACATTGTCGGGGATCACTCCTTTGGCAGCAATATTGTCGAGATCAAACCAGTTGCGCATGATCCATGGCAATGAAGAAGCGATGCATCCACCAAGCCCGATCATGAGGCTTTGCATTACGAAGCCCCGGTTCAGCTGGCTATCGGGTAATTTATCGGCAACAAAGGCACGGAATGGTTCCATGGCTACATTGCCAAAAGTATCCAATACCCATAGAAGACCTGCAGCCATCCATAGCACCGGACTGTGCGGCATGAAGATGAGGGCAACGGAACTAATCAGCGCGCCGATGAAAAAATAAGGTCTTCTCCTTCCAAAGCGTGGGTGCCAGGTTCTGTCGCTGAGGTAGCCAATGATCGGCTGAACGATAAGTCCGGTAAGGGGTGCAGCCAGGAACAGGAGAGGGATTTCATCGGGGTTAGCGCCAAGGTTTTCGTATATAGAGCCCATATTGGCTCTTTGAAGATCCCAGCCGAACTGTATACCAAAAAAGCCCACGCTCATATTGATAATCTGCGAAAGACTTAATTTTTGTTTCTTCACAATCGTATCATCCATAAGCAATCGATGGGTTACCGGTAAAGGTATATTTCGCGGGCGAAAAAACTAATCGACAGACCACGCAACATCGCTCCTCTTCATCCTAATTACATTCCAATAGTGAAGCCGTTGGGAAGGATGGCGCGTTTCTTTACTACCACAATTCCATCCTTCACGCTATAAAGAGGGTCGTCACTGTCTGGTAAGTGAGATCCTCCCATGATTTTCACGTTATCGCCTATGCGACAGTCCTTATCTATTATGGCATTTTGGATGTGACAGCTGTTACCTATACCTAACAAGGGAAGGCCACGCTCATGCACACTCGCAATGTCAGCCAGGGTTTCAAAATAGTCATTACCCATCAGGTACGTGCAGATCAGCACAGAGTTGTGACCTACGCGGGAGCGGATCCCGATAATGGATCCTTCGATACGGGACGCGTTGATGATCGATCCTTCTGCCACAAGCGACTTTTCGAGGGTTGTTCCGCCAATTTTTGCAGGCGGCAGCATACGGGCACGGGTGTAAATAGCATTGTTGTTATCAAATAAATTGAAGTCGGGGATGTCTTTGGTAAGGGCCAGGTTTGCATCGAAAAATGCTTTTATGTTTCCGATATCTTCCCAGTATCCTTCGTACTGGTAGGAAGCTACCCTGTACTTGCCGATAGATTCCGGTATAATTTCTTTGCCGAAATCTGTAGCGTCTTTCTTTTCGTTTTGCAGGAGGTCGAACAGCAGCTTACGATTAAAGATGTAGATACCCATGGAGGCAAGGTAGTTTCTTCCGCTTTGCTGCATCATCTCGCCGGTGTCGCTCACCCAATCTTCGAGGTTGGTTTTTGGCTTCTCAATGAATGAAGAAACATATCCATCCTGTGTTTTCAAAAGTCCAAACTCTGGTGCCTCGCGGTCTGTTACAGGGATGGTGGCAATGGTGATATCAGCGCCCTTATCCTTGTGCTCCTGCAGCATCTTAATGAAGTCCAGCTGGTAGAGCTGATCGCCGGAGAGTATTAGGATGTACTCGCAGGGAAAAGGATCAATGTGCCTCAGGCCCTGGCGTACTGCATCTGCTGTACCCTGGAACCAGGTAGGATTGTCGGGCGTTTGTTCCGCCGCCAGGATGTCTACGAAAGCATGACTGAAAGCGCTGAAATGATACGTGTTTTTGATATGCCGGTTGAGGGATGCGGAGTTGTACATCGTAAGAACGAATATTCTTCCGATGCCGGAGTTAAGGCAATTAGAAATGGGAATGTCTACCAGTCGGTATTTTCCGGCAATGGGCACTGCAGGTTTCGAGCGATGTGCTGTCAGGGGAAATAACCTTGTACCAGCACCGCCTCCCAGTATAACCGATATCATCTCTTTCATGGCTTCGTTTTTAATGTATTTGTAATCTAGCTGCTTAAGTCAATGCTGGATCTGATAAACGAATGGACCTGCTGTTGCGGAAACATTTCGTTTTTGTTTTGTTGGGCGTTCGCGAAACATGGACCGGGCAAAAAAGCGTAACTCCTGGTTGTCAACAAAAATTGCTTGATAAGTAAACGCCTCACCTCCATGCCAATTTCGCCACCTATGCTTTTAAACTTTTGTATAGTTTGACATATTCCGCAGCCGACGCATCCCACGAGTGGTCTATGCCCATCATGAAGGTACGCATCCAGCTATGCAGGTCTTTTTTATTATTATAAAGATCAATTGCCCGGCCTACTGAATAGGTAATATCAGACACCTCGGCATTATTGAACCTGATACCGTAGCCCTGCCAGTCGCCAAAATCCTTTACCGTGTCTTTTAAGCCACCTGTGCTGCGGACCATCGGCACTGTGCCGTAACGCAGTGCGTACATTTGATTTAATCCACAAGGTTCAACGCGGCTGGGCATCAGCAGAAAGTCGGCACCTGCATACAGCATATGGCTTAAGCCTTCGTTATATCCTATGTAAGTATTTACAAATCCCTTGAGTTGTTTGCTCAGCCCATCCAGCCTGTCTTCTACCTGTCCGTCGCCCGAGCCAAGCACCAGGAAGTTTGCCGCACCATGGTGCTGGTAGATCGAAGACCTGATGGCATCGGGTAAGATATCTGCAGCCTTTTCCCCTACCAGTCTTCCAATAAAAGAAATCAGTGGTTTGTCAGGATCGAGGCCAAACTGACCGCAGAGTTCTTTCTTGTTCTTTCGTTTGCCTTCCTTCACCAGGTGGTCGTCGTAGTTCTTTAACAAGAAGCTGTCCTTTGCAGGATCCCAAACGTCGGCATCAATTCCATTCAAGATACCTGTACTTTTTCGCCACTCACTTGCCAGCAAGTTTTCCAGCCCATTGGCTGCATACTTCAATTCTTCCATGTAGCTGGGGCTTACTGTAGTTACTCTCCACGCACATTTGATAGCGGCGGCCAGGGGATTGATCAGATTTTTCCAATCAAGCAATCCCCATTTATAATTATCATAGGCCGGGATCATGTAGGAGTTGCCCCAGTCCATCCATCCCTGGTATTGCGCATTGTGAATGGTGAAAACGGTAGGGATGCTTTCGAGGTGGCGGAAGGCATAGCAGTAACGCAGCATGAAAGGGATCAGGCCGGTGTGGTGATCATGACAATGAATGATGTCTGGTTTGTGTTGCCATTTTGAAAGCCAGTCGCATACGGCTATCTGGAAAGCGAGAAAACGTTCTGTGTCATCGTCGTATCCATACACCTGCTCGCGGTCTAACAAACCTGCTATGTCAACCAAATAAAGATCAAAACCTAGTTTGTTTGTGCCTTCTTTTATTACAGAATAGTTAAACGACCGGGAACCCATTTGCTGAAAGCCTTCATGAACCAGTTCCCATTTATTGCTGTATAAAAACTTAGTGCGATACATGGGCATCACGACCTTCGCTACTTCACCCATGTCTGCCTGATACTTAGGTAAGGCTCCTACTACATCGCCCAGCCCGCCTGCTTTTGCAACAGGATAACATTCAGCCGATACATGAATTATCTCCATACGTCAGTTCCTTACAATATTCAAATTAACGAGGAATTTGCTTTCTGCCAATTAAGAATTGACAATCAAATAAAAGATATTAAGAACATGGTGAAATACTATTGTGCGCAGATCAAACAATTCTGTTTATTTTGAGCAACCTTTTACAATCTAAAATAAACAGCTTATGGCAACGTCAACCGGAATGCACCGTCCTTCGCCAGTAGCATCCACTGCAGGAACGGTACCTACTAATTACGGCGCACTCGGAACACTGGTGACTGTATTTTTTTTCTGGGGTTTTATTGCAGCTGGCAACAGTATATTCATACCCTTTTGCAAACACTATTTCAGTCTCGATCAATTCCAAAGTCAGCTAATTGACTTTGCATTTTATACAGCTTATTATGTAGGTGCCCTGGGTCTTTTTGCGTATGGTGCTTTTGGGGGACAAGACCTTGTAGCGAAATGGGGCTATAAGAAAAGTATTGTTTACGGACTGTTGTTTTCTGCGCTTGGCGCCGTAGCAATGATACTGGCCGTTAATGGTAACACCTTTGCCGGTATGCTGTTCGGACTCTTTATTGTGGCACTTGGTTTTTCTTTGCAGCAAACCGCTGCCCAGCCCTTTGCCATAACTCTCGGCGATCCATCTACAGGTACAAGCCGTGTGAACCTGGGCGGAGGAGTCAACTCATTTGGAACTTCTATTGGTCCGCTTATAGTAGCCATTGCGCTCTTTGGAACTACAGCTGCGGTCACTGATGCGCAGATCCAGGCATTAAGCCTCGGTAAGGTCATTATACTTTATTCCTTTGTAGGTGCTTTATTTCTGGGAGCAGCTGCATTGTTTTACTTTTCAAAGAAAGTCCCTTCCGGTATTTCGACCGAAAAAACCGAAAGAGCCAACAAGGCTCTTTATACATTACTCCTAATCTCAGTGCTGTTGATCATTGCCTTCGTTCCTGTGTTTAACAGCTACCGCACAGACCTCACCAACGCTTCCGATGCTGAAAGGCATAGCATGGAAACCTTCCGGATGAAATGGTTATTTGGTGCCTTGTTGGTAGTGGTTGCAGGGCTTATCATCGCAAACCTCAGCGCGCGCAAGAAGCCTGAAGGATGGGGGGCGATGAAGTATCCGCAATTGGTGTACGGCATGCTCGGCATATTTACCTATGTTGGCGTGGAAGTATCTATCGGAAGTAACCTCGGCGAGCTGCTGAGGCAAGACGATTTTGGAGGTTATGCTGCCTCCGAAGCAACCCCTTACATCATGATGTACTGGGGCGGACTCATGATCGGAAGATGGACGGGTGCCATCAGCGCTTTTAACCTGGCAGAAAATACCAAGCAAATCCTGCGCTTTGTAGTACCACTGGTTGCATTTGTGACCATCATCCTCATTGGCACCCTTGCCAAATATGACATGAGCCCTTTGTACTACTTTATAGTATGCGTGCTTGTACAGATAGTCGCCTTTTATATAAGTAAAGACAAACCTGCAAAAACGCTGTTGATCTTCAGTTTGCTCGGCGCCCTCGCTATGGTGATCGGTATCATGACCACCGGTAAGGTAGCTATCTACGCTTTTATGAGCGGCGGACTCTTTTGCTCCATTATGTGGCCTGCCATCTTCAGTTTATCCATTGCCGGGTTGGGCAAATACACCACCCAGGGTGCTGCCTTTCTCATTATGATGATACTTGGCGGTGGCATTATTCCACCCATCCAGGGCAAGCTTGCCGATTACCTCCAGTCGGGATCCGAAGTTCAGGGTTATGGCATCCACCAGTCTTATTGGGTAGCTGCAGTCTGTTTCGCCTACCTTGCTTTTTTTGCCTTTGCTGTGAGGGGCATCCTCCGTAAACAGGGCATCGACTACGAACGCGAAAGCGCAATAGACAACGTTTCCAATAATCCCGAAGCCGGGTTGAAGGATGCGGACGTGACAAACAGGTAATCATTCTTTTATCGAAAAAGTACATACATGGACCTATCAAACGAGCTTGCTATCGGAATCGATATTGGAGGAACCAACACCAAGTGGGGGATTGTAAACCATCGTGGACAAATAATTAAAAAAGGCGACCTCCGAACGGATGACAATCCAACCATTGAAAGTTTTTTAGATAAACTGTATAACACCCTGCGCCCTATTATCGCATCACAGGAAAAAGAGGCAACAATCAAAGGCATTGGAATTGGCGCTCCCAACGGCAATTTTTATAACGGCACAATCGAATATGCGCCGAACCTTCACTGGAAAGGCATTATACCCGTTACGAGTTTGGTTACTGAGAAGTTTGGACTTCCATCCTCCCTTACTAATGATGCTAACGCGGCTGCAGTGGGCGAGATGATGTATGGCGCTGCCAGGGGCATGAAAGATTTTATAATGATCACACTGGGTACCGGGGTTGGAAGCGGTATCGTAGCCAACGGTCAGTTGATCTATGGCCATGATGGCTTTGCAGGGGAACTGGGACATACTACTATCAGGCATGGAGGCAGAAAGCACTGGGGCACCGACATGGAGGGCTCGCTGGAGGCCTACTGTTCGGCAACTGGTATTGTGCTCACAGCAAAAGAATTACTGGAAGAGAGTGCTACCGAAAGCCTGTTGCGGAAATATCCACTTGAGGACGTTGATGCGAAAAAAGTATACGATTGCGCCATGCTTGGCGACGCATTATCGGTTGAGGTTTACCGTTATACCGGACAACTACTGGGCGAAGCGCTAGCCAATTTTATCATGTTTTCCTCGCCGGAAGCTGTAGTACTTTTTGGAGGAGTTATCAAGGCAGGTGATCTTTTAATGATACCTACCAGAGAGCACATG